>NZ_JAYFUI010000072.1:0-111127 GCF_034961125.1 Pseudomonas machongensis
GCCCGGTGGCCTTGGGCTGAGTTTTCTCAAAGCCGAGCTGACCCAGATCAAGCTTGGCGACATACAGGTCGATGACCCGTACGAGGTGATCTTCCGGGATCAATTCCTCCAGCGAGACCGGGAACAAGCTGGTCTGGCTGCGGGACTCTCCTTGTATGTAGGCCATAACGAAGAATGCTCCGTATCTTTCGATACGGAGCATTCTCTTAAAGGGCGGGGCAGATTGCTAGGTTTTCACACAGTCTGGCAAGGGCCTTTTTTGTGCCTGGCATTCGAGCTCATGCAAGCCCGAGCGAGGAGAAATCGCAGGCAAAAAAAAGGGGCGGTTTGACCCGCCCACATTTTTTCCGTAGTCCCTGCTTGTCCCATTCATCATCCTGATGAATCGCATCCTGCGATGTCCTTGGCAATCATCCTTGAAAGCCTGTGCCAGTCCGTCGGCACACTTCAGATACTAGCGATTTCCCCAGCGCGAGCAACCCGCGCACCTAACAAGATGCTACAGCTGACACATTTGCAAACATCGAAAAAATCCATGATTTTCAGATAGTTAAGAAAAAATCGTTGCTGAAAAAGGCAATTGTTTACTCTTGTTGGTAGCGAAGGCTTACACCACGAGTAAGCGATCTCTTACACGCCAAGCAACAGCGCTAGTAGGTTGAACAATTTCCCAGACAAAAAAATGCCCCGAGGTCATCGGGGCATTCTGTTTGCGCGCAGCAGCTTATTGGAACAGCGACTCGCTGGACAGGCCGTTTTTTTCCAGGATCTCACGCAGACGCTTGAGCCCCTCCACCTGGATCTGCCGTACACGCTCACGGGTGAGGCCAATCTCCAGGCCAACATCCTCGAGCGTACTGCTCTCATGGCCACGCAGGCCGAAGCGGCGAATCACCACCTCCCGCTGCTTGTCGGTCAGCTCACCCAGCCACTGGTCGATGCTCTGCGACAGGTCGTCGTCCTGCAGCAATTCACACGGATCGGTGGGGCGGTCATCGGTAAGGGTGTCGAGTAGCGTCTTGTCCGAATCCGGGCCCAAGGACACGTCGACCGAGGAGACACGCTCGTTGAGCCCAAGCATGCGCTTGACCTCAGCCACTGGTTTCTCCAGCAGCCCGGCAATTTCTTCGGGGGACGGCTCATGGTCGAGCTTCTGGGTAAGCTCGCGCGCAGCGCGCAGGTAGACGTTCAGTTCCTTGACCACGTGGATCGGCAGGCGAATGGTGCGGGTCTGGTTCATGATCGCCCGTTCGATGGTCTGGCGGATCCACCAGGTCGCGTAGGTCGAGAAACGGAAGCCGCGCTCCGGATCGAACTTCTCCACGGCGCGGATCAGCCCCAGGTTGCCCTCCTCGATCAAGTCGAGCAGCGACAGGCCACGATTGACGTAGCGGCGGGCGATCTTCACGACCAAACGCAGGTTGCTCTCGATCATGCGTTTGCGGCCGGCCGGGTCGCCCTTCTGCGACAGGCGCGCGAAGTGCACTTCCTCTTCCGGGGAGAGCAGTGGCGAGAAACCGATTTCGTTGAGGTACAGCTGCGTGGCGTCGAGCGCACGGCTGTAATCGATGTACTTGTGCTGCTTGAGCGATGAGCCCGTTTTGGCCCTGGTCCGAACCGAAGGTACAGCAGGTTCGTCTGACACCACATCCGTTTCCAAAACGATACCTGTCTCCATCAGGAGGAGGTCATCGTCGATGTCAAACTCCGGCACTTCTTTGCTGAGAGCCATTGTTATAGTCCTTTGCTGAGTTCGAACCTCAGACTCTAGCGTCGCCTGATTCCCTGGCAGCGCTAAAGCCTGTCCCCTTTACGTCCTCAGGAACAGGCTGGTGCAACAATCAACGGCGTGGCAGGAACTGGAGTGGGTCGACGGGTTTGCCCTGGCGGCGAATCTCGAAATGCAGCTTCACCCGATCAGTGCCCGTAGACCCCATTTCTGCGATCGTCTGCCCTGCCTTGACCTGCTGCCCCTCCCGAACCATGAGCCTGCGGTTGTGGCCGTAGGCACTGACGTAGGTATCATTGTGCTTGATGATGATGAGTTCGCCGTAGCCCCGCAAGCCACTCCCGGCGTAAACCACCGCACCATCAGATGCAGCAAAAACAGGCTGTCCCAAATCTCCGGCGATATCAATGCCTTTATTCAAACTACCGTTTGAAGCGAATTTTCCAATCAGCACGCCGTTCGCCGGCCAAGTCCAGCCCCCCACCGCACGCTCTGCGGCCGGCACCTGGGTGACGGTCGGAGCGGTCGTGGCAGGGGACGATGTTGCCGGCTTGTCGCTATTTGTTACTGGCGGGGTCTGCGTACCAACCGGGCGGCGAATGACCGTGGTCCTGCTCGACGACGAGGGACCGGACGATACGACGGTGGTGGAGCCTCCAGCGCCGCTGCTGAAACGAATCGGCTGGCCAGGACGGATGGTGTAGGGCGCCGAGATGCCATTGCGCGCGGCCAGCTCCTTGTAGTCCCAGCCGTAGCGGAAGGCGATAGAGAACAGGGTATCGCCAGGTTTGACCACATACTGCCCCGAGGTCACGGTCGGACGCTTGGGTGCCGCGTTGTTGCGATCGACCACCCGAGCGCCACTGGAGCCGGTGCTGGAGCATCCCGCCAGCAAGGTTCCCATGGCCAGCGCAATCACCAGAAGCTTGAAACCCGACCGATCCTTGCGCTGCCGAATGATTGTGTGACCCACCCGCGCTCCCCTCATGGTGCCGAAATCTGGATATGACGATATGCAATATTGTTTCAATTATAACCGAGCCCGACCCGCTTGGGTGGCCCGTACGGGCGCTGTCATTCTGGCGGGGTTTGCCTCACCCCGCCAGATAGACAAGCCCGCGGCGCAAGAATTCGTTACAACCGCACATATTCCGTCGGCCGTCAGGCCAGTGGTCCGTTGAGCAGCGGCACGAAGCGTACGGCGCCCAGCACCCGGCGCGAGAAGCCCTGTTCCTCACGAACGATCAGCAACAGTTGCTGTGCTTCGCCCGCCGCCCCCACCGGAATCACCATACGTCCGCCGGGTGCCAACTGATCGAGCAAGGCCTGGGGGACTTCCGGCGCCACCGCGGTGACGATGATGGCGTTGTAAGGCGCCAGCGCCGGCCAGCCTTCGCAACCGTCGCCCCAACGAAACACCACGTTACGCAGGTTGAGCTCGACCAGACGCTCCTTGGCACGATCCTGCAGCACCTTGATCCGCTCGACCGAAAACACACGCTCGACCAACTGCGCCAGGATGGCGGTCTGGTAACCAGAACCGGTGCCGATCTCCAGCACCTTGTCCAGCGGGCCGGCCTCCAGCAGCAGTTCGCTCATGTGCGCAACCATGAATGGCTGGGAAATCGTCTGGTTATGGCCGATCGGCAGCGCAGTATCTTCATACGCCCGATGGGCCAAGGCTTCATCGACGAACAGGTGGCGAGGGGTGCGGCGAATGGTCTCGAGCACCTTGGTGTTCGATACGCCCTCTTCATACAAGCGTTGGATCAGGCGCTCCCGGGTACGCTGGGAGGTCATGCCAATGCCGCCACGGCGCTGAAGATCATCCTGTTCGCGCATCAAAGCAGCCCCTCCAGCCAGCCATCGAGGCGCTCGAAGGCATCGTTGAAGGTGCGATCCAGTTGCAGCGGCGTGATCGATACATAGCCTTGCATCACTGCATGGAAGTCAGTGCCCGGGCCGCCGTCCTCGGCGTCACCGGCCACGGCGATCCAGTAGCCTTCCTTGCCGCGCGGATTGACGACCTTGGTCGGTGCGGCCGCACGTGCCCTGTGCCCCAGACGGGTGAGGCGTATACCGCGGATATGCTCCAGCGGGAGGTTGGGGATGTTGACGTTGAGCACGGTGCGCGCCGGCAGTTCCAGACGCGACTGCGCCTCGACAAGGCGCCGGGCGATATGGGCGGCAGTCGGCAGGTTGTCCGGCAGGCGCGACAGCAGCGAGAACGCCAGCGAAGTGCCGCCGAGAAAACGGCCTTCCAATGCAGCGGCAACCGTGCCGGAGTACAGCACGTCGTCGCCCAGGTTGGCGCCAAGGTTGATTCCGGAGACGACCATGTCGGGCGTTTCCGGCAACAGGCCGTTGAGCCCCAGGTGCACGCAATCGGTGGGCGTGCCGTTGAGGCTGATGAAACCGTTGGCCAACACCTGTGGGTGCAGTGGCCGGTCGAGCGTCAGCGAACTGCTGGCGCCGCTTTTGTCTTGATCCGGGGCGATCACCACGCACTCGGCATAGTCCTGCAGCGCACCGTGAAGCGCAGCGAGGCCGGGGGCGGTAACACCGTCGTCGTTGGAAATCAGAATACGCATGGGCTTTCCGTCTGCCCTGCCGGCACCAGATCCACAAGTTCGCGCACCACCACGGTGGCGAAGCATCCGGCCGGAAGGACGAATTCCAGTTGCAGGATATCAGGCTCGGGATAATGCCACGTCAGCCGCCCAATAGGGAGCCGCAGGATGCGCCGTTCGTGATCCAGTCCTGCCCTGCCCAGCCATTTGCAGAGTGCCGGATGGCGCTCACCGACTGCCGTTTCCAGCGCCGCGGTCCCGCCCGCGCTTGACGGAAGACCCGCGCCCCACAGGGGTCCGGTGGGATGAAGGTCGAGAATTGCCAGCCGAGGATCGGAGCATTCCTGCTCGCCAGCCGGAAAAAAGCTACGGCTATCCGTGAAGGCCAGAAGATCGCCAACCTGCGCCTGGTTCCAGCTTCCGTCCGCCACTCGCGCCGCCAGAACCTGATTGAACAGGTAGCTGCGTCCCGCAGACAGCAGCCGCGAACGCACATTGCGCTGCTCCGGCAGCGCCTCTCGAGACGCCCATTCGAGTGCATCGTGGACGTTTCCGCCGGCATGACCGAAACGCTGGGTACCGAAATAGTTCGGTACGCCTTGCACCTTGAGCTGTTCCAGACGTGCATCCAGCGCCTGGTGATCGGCGCTCAGTGCCGTCAGTCGCAGGGTGAAACCATTGGCCGAGTGCGCGCCGCGCTGCAGTTTGCGCTGGTGACGCACCTGTTTGAGCACGCGCAGGCTGTCGTCTTCGGCACGGGACAGGTCAGGATCGGACTTGCCCGGCAGATGCAGACTGAACCACTGCCGGGTCAACGCCTGACGGTCCTTCAGGCCGGCATAACTGATGGCACGAACCGGTACACCGGCCGCGCGCGCCAGGCGTCGGGCCGCTTCCTCGGTGTTCAGGTCGCGCTTCTCGACCCACAGCCACAGGTGCTCGCCTTGACCAGACAGTGGGATGTCGAGCACTTCATCGACCTGAAAATCATCGGCGACCGCCTTGAGCACGGCGCGGCCAAGGGTCTCGCCGCTGGCGCGCGGGCCCAGCAGTTCCAGTTCGGTCATGCTGGCAGCAACAGGGCGACCGCATGCACGGCGATGCCCTCCTCACGGCCAGTGAAGCCGAGCTTTTCCTCGGTGGTCGCCTTGACGTTGACCTGGTCGAGCTCGACCTGCAGGTCCTCGGCGATGAAGCGGCGCATGGTGTCGATGTGCGGCGCCATCTTCGGCGCCTGGGCGACGATGGTGGCGTCGACGTTGCCCACCTTCCAGCCCTTGGCCTGCACGACAGCCACCACATGACGCAGCAGCACGCGGCTGTCAGCGCCCTTGAACTGCGGGTCGGTGTCGGGAAAATGCTTGCCGATGTCACCCAGCGCAGCAGCGCCAAGCAAGGCATCGCTCAGGGCGTGCAGCAGCACATCACCATCGGAATGGGCCAGCAGGCCGTATTTGTGGGGAATACGCACCCCGCCCAAGGTAATGAAATCACCGTCAGCAAAACGGTGCACATCGTAGCCGTGGCCAATACGCATAGAAAAACGCCCTGATTGAGTCAGGGCGTGATTCTACCTGCTTTGGCCGCTATTGGGGCCGCTGCTGCATCACTACACCCGCCCAAGTGCGACGGCGTGATGACGCAGGTGCTCATCGATGAAGCTGGCGATGAAGTAGTAGCTATGGTCATACCCCGGCTGCAGCCTAAGGGTCAGTTCATGCCCTCCTTTGCGCGCCGCCTGCTCCAACGCTGCTGGCTTGAGCTGCTTGTCGAGGAAGTCATCGCGATCGCCCTGGTCGACCAACAGCGGTGAGCACTGGCCAGCCGGGGTGTCGGCCAGCAGCACGCTGGCATCCCATTCACGCCAGCGCGCGCGGTCATCACCCAGGTAGCGGGAGAAGGCTTTTTCGCCCCACGGGCAATCCATCGGGTTGCTGATCGGCGAGAACGCCGACACCGATCGGTAGCGCCCCGGGTTGCGCAGGGCACAGACCAACGCCCCATGCCCGCCCATCGAATGACCACTGATACTGCGCTGATCGGACGCAGGGAAATGCGCCTCGATCAGCGCCGGCAGCTCCTGCACCACGTAATCGTGCATGCGGTAATGCTGGGCCCAGGGCTGCTGGGTGGCGTTGAGGTAGAAGCCGGCGCCGAGCCCGAAATCCCAGGCCCCCTCCGGATCACCGGGCACCTGCTCGCCACGCGGGCTGGTGTCGGGCGCGACGATGATCAGGCCTAGCTCGGCGGCCAGACGCTGGGCGCCGGCCTTCTGCATGAAATTCTCGTCGGTGCAGGTAAGGCCACTGAGCCAGTACAGCACCGGCAGTTTCTCGCCCTGCTCGGCCTGCGGTGGCAGGTAGACGGCGAACACCATGTCGCAGCCCAGCACCTTGGAGTGATGCTTGTAGCGCTTGTGCCAGCCGCCGAAGCTCTTCTGGCAGGAGATGTTGTCCAGGCTCATGGCTGACCTCAGAAGTGGATCACGCTGCGGATGCTCTTGCCTTCATGCATCAGGTCGAAGGCCTTGTTGATGTCCTCCAGACCCATGGTGTGGGTAATGAAGGTGTCCAGCGGAATCTCGCCCTTCTCGGACATTTCCACGTAGCTTGGCAGCTCGCTGCGGCCACGCACGCCGCCGAATGCCGAACCGCGCCATACCCGGCCGGTAACCAACTGGAATGGACGGGTGGCGATTTCCTGGCCGGCGCCGGCCACACCGATGATCACCGACTCGCCCCAGCCCTTGTGGCAGCACTCGAGCGCCGCACGCATCAGTTGGACATTGCCGATGCATTCGAAGGAAAAGTCCACACCGCCATCGGTGAGGTCGACGATCACTTCCTGGATCGGACGATCGTAGTCCTTCGGATTGATGCAGTCGGTAGCGCCCAGCTGGCGGGCAATCTCGAACTTGGCCGGGTTGATGTCGATGGCGATGATGCGCGAGGCCTTGGCCTTCACCGCACCGATCACCGCCGACAGACCAATGCCGCCCAGGCCGAAAATGGCCACGGTGTCACCCGGCTTGACCTTGGCGGTGTTGAGTACCGCACCGATACCGGTGGTCACGCCGCAACCGAGCAGGCAGACCTTCTCCAGCGGCGCTTCCTTCTGGATCTTGGCCACGGAGATTTCCGGCAGGACGGTGTACTCGGAGAAGGTCGAAGTGCCCATGTAGTGGAACAGCTGCTGCCCTTTGTAGCTGAAGCGTGTGGTGCCATCAGGCATCAGGCCCTTGCCCTGGGTGGCGCGGATGGCCTGGCACAGGTTGGTCTTGCCCGACAGGCAGAATTTGCACTTGCCGCATTCCGGGGTGTACAGCGGGATCACGTGGTCACCAACGGCCAGCGAAGTGACGCCCTCACCCACCGCTTCGACGATTGCCCCGCCCTCGTGACCGAGGATCGACGGGAAGATACCTTCCGGGTCCGCGCCGGAGAGTGTGTAGGCATCGGTATGGCAGACACCGCTGGCGACCACGCGCAGCAGTACCTCGCCCGCCTTGGGCATGGCCACGTCCACTTCGACGATTTCCAGGGGTTTCTTGGCCTCGAAGGCAACAGCGGCGCGGGACTTGATCATGAAGGGCTCCAAGCTAGGTATCGGTTCAGGTCACCAGTGTAATTCATGCTCTTTTGATGAATAATCCGAGCGAATGCAAAACATTATTGCCAGGCAGGGATAATCAATGAGTAGTCGCTGGGAAGGAATCGACGAGTTCGTCGCGGTCGCCGAGTCGGGCCAGTTCACCGCGGCCGCCGAACGACTGGGGGTTTCCTCATCGCATATCAGCCGACAGATCGCTCGCCTGGAGGAACGCCTGCAAACCCGCCTGCTGTACCGCAGCACCCGGCGTGTGACCCTGAGTGAGGCCGGGCAGACCTTCCTGCAACACTGCCAGCGTTTGCAGGATGGCCGCGAAGAAGCGCTGCGCGCGATGGGGGACCTGGCCAGCGAACCCAAAGGTCTGCTGCGCATGACCTGCGCGGTGGCCTACGGCGAGCGTTTCATCGTGCCACTGGTGACTCGTTTCATGACGCTGTATCCCCAGTTGCGCGTCGAGGTGGAGCTGAGCAACCGCACCCTGGACCTGCTGCACGAGGGCATGGACCTGGCTATTCGCCTGGGACGCCTACAGGATTCACGCCTGGTGGCCACGCGCCTCGCACCGCGGCGCATGTACCTGTGTGCATCGCCAGCGTATCTGGAGCGTTACGGCCGACCGCACAGCCTGTCGGAACTGGCGCGGCACAATTGCCTGGTGGGCAGTTCGGATCTGTGGGTGCTGCAGCAGGATGGCCGTGAAATCAGCCAACGGGTTCAAGGCAACTGGCGCTGCAACAGCGGCCAGGCGGTACTCGACGCGGCGCTGCAGGGAATGGGGTTGTGTCAGTTACCGGATTACTACGTGCTCGAGCATCTGCATGCCGGGGCACTGGTGTCACTGCTAGAGGCGCACCAACCGCCCAACACCGCGGTGTGGGCGCTGTATCCGCAACAGCGGCACCTGTCACCCAAGGTACGGCGGTTGGTCGACTATCTGAAGGACGGGTTGGCAGGATTGCCGGAGTATCAGCCAGGCTGAGCCCGCAAAGAAGCGGGCACAGGCTAAAGCCTCAGCGCCGCCCAGCCCAGCGCTGACGCAACCACTCCAAATCTTCGGGCCGGGTCACCTTGATGTTGTCACTACGCCCTTCGATCAATCGCGGCGCATGCCCGGCCCATTCAATGGCGGAGGATTCATCGGTCACTGCCACATCCGCCACCAGGCACTCGGCAAGCGCCCGGTGCAGCATGCCAAGCCGGAACATCTGCGGCGTGTAGGCCTGCCATACGGTGGTGCGGTCCACCGTGGCGCTGACCCGGCCACTCGCGTCGGCACGCTTGAGGGTATCGCGCGCAGGCACCGCCAGCAGCCCGCCCACCGGATCATCGGCCAGCTCCGACAGCAGCTTGTCCAGATCGCTGCGCGCCAGGTTCGGCCGCGCAGCATCGTGCACCAGTACCCAGTCGTCGTCGGCCGCCCCTTGGGCGTGCAACAGCAACAGGGCATTCAATACCGAATCGGCACGCTCGCGCCCACCCGCTGCGCGCTGGATGCGCCTATCATTCGCACAGCGCAAGCCAGGCCAGTAAGGATCTTCTTCGGCAACGCTGACCACCACCCCCTTGAGCGTGGGATGGTCGAGAAAACAGTCGAGGCTATGCTCGAGGATGGTCTGCCGGCCCAGTTGCAGATACTGCTTGGGGCGGTCGGCAGCCATGCGGGCACCAATGCCCGCGGCAGGAATCACGGCCCAGAAGGCCGGCAGTTCATGGATCATTTCTGTGGCAACTGGTAGAGGGTTTCGCCCTCCTTGACCATCCCCAGTTCATGACGAGCCCGTTCTTCCACGGTCTCCATACCTTTCTTCAACTCCAGCACTTCAGCGTCGAGCACGCGATTGCGTTCCAGCAGCCGTTCGTTTTCGGCATGCTGGTCGGCGATCTGCTGTTGCAGCTCGGCCACTTGCGCCAGGCTGCCATTACCGACCCAGAGGCGATATTGCAGGCCTCCGAGCAACAACAGCAGGACGAGGAACAACCAATAGGGACTGCGCATGAAGATATCCAGGGTAAAAGGCCGCCGCAGCGAGCTTCCGATAGCACGAAGCCTGGCCGAGGCCAGGCTTCGTCGACAGAAACCCGTTTGAAGGCGCTGAACGCTCAGTGAGAACGCTCAGACAGCCCCGGCTGCTGCCTTTTTACCATCTCTTGCTCAGCCGCGAAACTCGGCACGGCCACGGTAGACGGCCTTGGCGCCCAGTTGCTCTTCGATACGCAGCAATTGGTTGTACTTCGAGACGCGGTCGGAGCGGCACAGCGAACCGGTCTTGATCTGGCCTGCAGCAGTACCGACAGCCAGGTCGGCGATGGTCGAGTCTTCGGTTTCACCGGAACGGTGCGAGATCACCGCGGTGTAGCCAGCGGCCTTGGCCATCTGGATGGCTTCCAGGGTTTCGGTCAGCGAGCCGATCTGGTTGAACTTGATCAGGATCGAGTTACCGATGCCCTTCTCGATGCCTTCTTTCAGGATCTTGGTGTTGGTCACGAACAGGTCATCGCCGACCAGTTGCACCTTGGCACCGATCTTGTCGGTCAGGATCTTCCAGCCAGCCCAGTCGGACTCGTCCAGGCCGTCTTCGATCGAGATGATCGGGAAGCGCTCAGTCAGGCCTTTCAGGTAGTCGGCGAAACCTTCGGCGTCGAACGACTTGCCTTCACCAGACAGGTTGTACTTGCCGTCTTCGTAGAACTCGGAAGCGGCGCAGTCCAGGGCCAGGGTGACGTCGGTGCCCAGCTTGTAGCCGGCCTTCTCGACTGCTTCGGCGATGGCCGCCAGGGCGTCTTCGTTGGAGGCCAGGTTCGGGGCAAAGCCACCTTCGTCACCCACGGCAGTGTTCAGGCCACGAGCCTTGAGGACAGCCTTGAGGTGGTGGAAGATCTCGGTGCCCATGCGCAGGCCGTCGGAGAAGGTCTTGGCGCCGACCGGCTGGACCATGAACTCCTGGATGTCGACGTTGTTGTCGGCGTGCTCGCCGCCGTTGATGATGTTCATCATCGGCACCGGCATCGAGTACTGGCCTGGGGTGCCGTTGAGGTTGGCGATGTGTGCGTACAGCGGCAGGTCCTGGTCCTGTGCAGCAGCCTTGGCAGCGGCCAGGGACACGGCGAGGATGGCGTTGGCGCCAAGCTTGGCCTTGTTCTCGGTACCGTCCAGTTCGATCATGGCGCGGTCGAGAGCTTTCTGGTCGGAAGGATCCTTGCCCAGCAGCAGGTCACGGATCGGACCATTGATGTTGCCGACAGCCTTCAGCACGCCCTTGCCCAGGTAACGGCTCTTGTCGCCATCACGCAGCTCCAGCGCTTCGCGCGAGCCAGTGGAAGCACCAGACGGCGCGCAAGCGCTGCCGATGATGCCGTTGTCAAGCAGCACATCGGCTTCCACGGTGGGGTTGCCACGCGAATCGAGAACTTCACGACCTTTGATGTCGACGATCTTTGCCATTGTTGTAAGCACTCCAGAATTGACGAAAACAACGCAGCTTTGGGAATTCTTGCCGTTCACCAGGCGACATGGCACGGGCAGGCCTGGCGAAGGGAGCCCCTGACCGGCAGGCCAGGGGGTGGAACGGGCGGTACTTTACCCGAGAAACGAGCTTTACGCGGTCTCTACCGTCGGAAAACTTTTCACCAGGTCGTCCAGTTGCTTGAGCTGCGCCAGGAATGGCTCCAGCTTGTCCAAGCGCAGGGCGCATGGGCCATCGCACTTGGCGTTGTCCGGGTCCGGGTGAGCCTCGAGGAACAGGCCGGCCAGGCCCTGGCTCATGCCCGCCTTGGCCAGGTCGGTGACCTGGGCACGGCGACCGCCGGCGGAGTCGGCACGACCACCCGGCGTCTGCAGCGAGTGGGTGACATCGAAGAACACCGGGTACTCGAACTGCTTCATGATGCCGAAGCCAAGCATGTCGACCACCAGGTTGTTGTAGCCGAAGCTCGAACCGCGCTCGCAGAGGATGAGCTGGTCGTTACCGGCCTCGACGCACTTGGCGAGGATGTGCTTCATCTCGTGCGGGGCGAGGAACTGGGCCTTCTTGATGTTGATCACCGCGCCGGTCTTGGCCATGGCCACTACCAGGTCGGTCTGGCGCGAGAGAAACGCCGGCAGCTGGATGATGTCGCAGACCTTGGCCACCGGTTCGCACTGGTAGGGTTCGTGCACATCGGTGATCACCGGCACGTTGAAGGTGCGTTTGATCTCCTCGAAGATCTTCAGCCCTTCTTCCATGCCCGGACCACGATACGAGGCCACCGACGAACGGTTGGCCTTGTCGAAGCTGGCCTTGAACACGTACGGGATGCCGAGCTTCTCGGTCACCCGCACGTACTCCTCGCAGACCTTCAGGGCCAGGTCACGGGACTCCAGGACGTTCATGCCGCCGAACAGGACGAACGGCTTGTCGTTGGCGATCTCGATGCTGCCGACGCGAATGATCTTCTGGGTCATGGATCAGGCCTTGTTCTTCTGTGCCAGGGCTGCCTTGACGAAACCGCTGAACAGCGGGTGACCGTCACGAGGCGTGGAGGTGAACTCCGGGTGGAACTGGCAGGCGACGAACCATGGGTGATCCTTCGACTCGACCACTTCGACCAGCGCGCCATCTTCGGAACGACCGGAAACCACCAGGCCGGCGTCAATCAGTTGCGGCAGCAGGTTGTTGTTCACTTCGTAGCGGTGACGGTGACGCTCGGTGATCACGTCGCTGCCGTAGCAGTCGTGGACCTTGGAACCGGCGATCAGCTGGCAGTCCTGCGCGCCCAGGCGCATGGTGCCGCCCAGGTCGGAGGCTTCGGTACGGGTTTCGACGGCACCGGTGGCATCGGCCCACTCGGTGATCAGACCGACGACCGGGTGCGCGCCGTTGCGATCGAACTCGGTGGAGTTGGCGTCTTTCCAGCCCACCACGTTACGGGCGAACTCGATGACCGCGACCTGCATGCCCAGGCAGATGCCCAGGTACGGAACCTTGTTCTCACGGGCGAACTGCACGGCCTTGATCTTGCCTTCCACGCCACGCAGACCGAAGCCGCCCGGCACCAGGATGGCGTCGGCGCCTTCGAGCAGGCCGGTGCCCTGGTTCTCGATGTCTTCGGAATCGATGTAGCGCAGGTTGACCTTGGTGCGGTTGGTGATGCCGGCGTGGCTCATCGCTTCGATCAGCGACTTGTACGCATCCAGCAGCTCCATGTACTTGCCGACCATGGCGATGGTGACTTCATGCTCGGGATTGAGCTTGGCGTCGACGACCTTGTCCCACTCGGACAGGTCGGCGCCATTGCACTGCAGGCCGAAGCGCTCGACGACGAAGTCATCCAGGCCCTGTGCGTGCAGCACGCCCGGAATCTTATAGATGGTGTCGACGTCTTCCAGCGAAATCACCGCACGCTCTTCGACGTTGGTGAACAGGGCGATCTTGCGGCGCGAAGAGGCATCGACCGGGTGGTCGGAGCGGCAGATCAGCACGTCAGGCTGCAGGCCGATGGAGCGCAGCTCCTTGACCGAGTGCTGAGTAGGCTTGGTCTTAGTTTCGCCGGCGGTGGCGATGTACGGCACCAGCGTCAGGTGCATCAGCATGGCGCGCTTGGAACCCACTTCGACACGCAACTGACGGATGGCTTCGAGGAATGGCTGCGACTCGATGTCGCCCACGGTGCCGCCGATCTCGACCAGGGCCACATCGGCATCGCCGGCGCCCTTGATGATGCGACGCTTGATTTCGTCGGTGATGTGCGGGATGACCTGGATGGTCGCGCCCAGGTAGTCACCACGGCGTTCCTTGCGCAGCACGTGCTCGTAGATACGGCCGGTGGTGAAGTTGTTGTTCTGGGTCATCGTGGTGCGGATGAACCGCTCGTAGTGGCCCAGGTCGAGGTCGGTCTCGGCACCGTCGTGGGTGACGAACACTTCACCGTGCTGGAACGGGCTCATGGTACCCGGATCGACGTTGATGTACGGGTCCAGCTTGAGCATGGTGACCTTGAGCCCCCGCGCTTCCAGGATGGCCGCCAGGGAAGCCGAGGCAATGCCTTTCCCCAATGAAGAAACAACACCGCCCGTGACGAATATGTAGCGCGTCATGAAAAACCCTAGAAGTCTGCGTTAAGGCGGCCAGCGCCGCCGGAGAAAGCGAAGGAAGGCCGAAGCCCCCGATCACCTGCGTCAATCACAGTGCATCTCGAACAACTGCCGCGTCTGTACAGACCGGGGGTATCCCCAGTGTGGAGCTCGCTCGTCATTTTAAGAATCAGCCCAGCAAAAAACTGCTTGGTAATCGGCAACTCCTGTGTTTTCGCGGAACCCACAGAAGCTGTATCAAGAAGGGAGGGTAGTCTACCGGAATGTACCCTTCAGCTCAAACCTTGCACGTTCGTCGGCGGCTGCCACTGCAGTTGCCAGTCGGTCTGCCCCAGCTCCGGCAGGTTGGCCACCGCCAGCAGGCGCTCGCCCTGCCAAAGCAGTGGCAGGCGATGACGCACGAAGTGCGGCACGCGGTGCTCGTTGAGCAGGCGCTTCAGGTCGCGGTGACCGCGCCCTGGAATATCGAGGACTTCGCCGCCCTGGCGATAGGTGACATGCAGGCCAGGCCCAGGAATGGCACCCACCAGCTGCAAGCTGCCATTGCCGGGTAACGAGAGCGGCTGGCTCGGATCCGGCCAAGGCGCCCCGCCCTGCGGCGCTTGCAGCCAATCGCCGCTCAACCACCACAGCCGTCCATGGCTGCGCTGCAGCTCGCCATCGGTCAAGCGCCAGAGCGGCTGGGCATCGGCTGCCGCATCACGCAGGTTGTCCCAGCCGGCCCAATGGCGGCTATCAGGTAGACGTGTACGACTGCTCAGCCAGTACTGCAAGGCGTTACGCTGGCGCGCCGGCGAGAGCGCCGCCAGCACTCCCATGTCCAGCGAGTCCAGGCATTGCCAAGGCACCACTGCTCCGGCGCTTGCGGCCGCGATGTCGGAGGCGGCGAGTTCGTCCAGTAGCGCCAGGGCCTCGCCCAGGTGCGCGGAACTGCGTGCCAGGCTCTGGCTCGCTTGCGGCCAGCGCTGGCGTAGCAGCGGGAACACTTCGGCGCGCAGGAAATTGCGGGCGAAGCGGGTATCGGTGTTGGACGGGTCTTCGATCCATCTCAGCCCCGATGCCTGGGCATATCGCTGCAACTGATCCCGCGCCAGATCAAGCAACGGCCTGACCAACTGCCCCTGCCCCAGCGGACGGGAAGCAGGCATCGCCGCCAGGCCGCGCAGACCGGCACCACGCAACAGGCGAAACAGCAGCGTCTCTGCCTGGTCTTCGCGGTGCTGGCCGGTGAACAGTACTTCGCCAGGGCGCAGAAGCGCTGTGAACGCGTCGTATCGCGCGGTGCGGGCGGCTTGCTCGAGACTGGCGACAGGCTCGACCTGGACATGGATCACGCGCAGTTCGATACCCAGCGCATCACAGACCTGCTGACAATGTGCAGGCCAAGCGTCGGCGGCCGCTTGCAGACCGTGATGAATATGCACGGCACGCAATGGCGGTGCTTCATGATCCCGAGCGTAGTCGACGAGCAGGTTCAGCAGGACGGTGGAGTCGAGGCCGCCGGAGAAGGCGACGTGCCAGGCGGGGGCGTTGAGCCAGGGGGAAAGGAATTGGGTGAGGTCGTGCATGGTTGCCTCACTGAGGACCGCATCGCGGGGCAAGCCCGCTCCCACAGACGACGCACGAGTGGGAGACGGCTTGCCTGCGAATGGGGCGCCAGGCGCCCCTGCCAATCAGAGACCGTAGCTCATCAGGCGATCGTAGCGACGCTTGAGCAGGGTATCGTTGTCGAGCTTGCCCAGCATGTCGAGCTGCTCGAGCAGGTCGGCACGGATGCTGGCGGACATCTTGGCCGGATCGCGGTGAGCGCCGCCCAGTGGCTCGCCGATCACCTTGTCGACGATGTTCAGGCTCTTCAAGCGCTCAGCGGTGATGCCCATTGCTTCGGCAGCGTCCGGCGCCTTGTCGGAGGTCTTCCACAGGATCGAGGCGCAACCTTCCGGCGAAATCACCGAGTAGGTGGAGTATTGCAGCATGTTCAGCTGGTCGCACACGCCGATAGCCAGTGCGCCGCCCGAACCACCTTCACCGATCACGGTGGCGATGATCGGGGTTTTCAGGCGCGCCATGACGCGCAGGTTCCAGGCGATGGCCTCGCTCTGGTTACGCTCTTCGGCGTCGATACCCGGATAGGCACCTGGGGTGTCGATGAAGGTCAGGATCGGCATCTTGAAGCGCTCGGCCATCTCCATCAGGCGGCAGGCCTTGCGGTAGCCTTCAGGACGCGGCATGCCGAAGTTACGGCGGACCTTCTCACGCACTTCGCGGCCCTTCTGGTGACCGATGACCATCACCGGCTTGCCGTCCAGGCGCGCGGTACCGCCAACGATCGCGGCGTCGTCGGAGAAGTGACGGTCGCCGTGCAGCTCTTCGAACTCGGTGAAGATGTGGTCGATGTAGTCCAGGGTGTACGGACGACGCGGGTGGCGTGCCAGGCGGGCAATCTGCCAGCTGGTCAGGTTGCCGAAGATGCTTTCGGTCAGGGTGCTGCTCTTGTCTTGCAGACGGGCAATTTCATCGCTGATGTTCAGCGAGTTGTCGTTACCGACCAGGCGCAGCTCTTCGATCTTGGCTTGCAGGTCGGCAATCGGCTGTTCGAAATCGAGAAAATTCGGGTTCATAGGCATCCGTCTTGGGTCTACGGCCAGGCGGCCGGCCGGTTGATCCGTTTGGCGCCATACCTTACGGGATCTGGCGCATTCAGGTCGAGATTAAAATTCGTCGTTTCAACGGTATTGCAGGAAGACGTTCTCACGTCCGAACTGGTCACGCAGCGCCTGAATCAGGCCATCGGCGGGGTCGATCGACCACTCGTCGCCGAACTGCAGCATGGCCTTGGCATCGCTGCCGGTGTACTCGAGCGTGATCGGGCAACCGCCGCGATGACGGGTGATCAGCTCGCCCAGCCAGGCCAGGCGATCGCCCTTGAGCGCTTCGTGGGCGATCTTCAGGCGCAGGCTTTCGGCCAGTTTGGTGCGGGCATCCTCCATGGTCATCACCTGCTTGACGCGCAGGCGCAGGCCGCCGGAGAAGTCGTCGTTGCTGACCTCGCCTTCGACCACCACCATGGCGTCGGTCTGCAGCAGCGCCTGGGCCGCCATGAAGGCATCGGCGAATAACGAAGCCTCGATGCGACCGGAGCGGTCGTCGAGGGTGACGAAGCCCATCTTGTCACCCTTCTTGTTCTTCATCACCCGCAGGGCAATGATCATCCCCGCGATGGTCTGGGTCTCGCGCGAAGGCTTGAGGTCGACGATGCGCTGACGAGCGAAACGGCGGATCTCGGTTTCGTACTCATCGATCGGATGACCGGTGAGATACAACCCGAGGGTGTCCTTTTCGCCTTTCAGCCGCTCCTTGAGCGTGAGCTCGCGGACCTTGCGGTGGTTGGCATAGACATCGGAGTCTTCCTCGACGAACAGCCCACCGAACAGGTCGATATGCCCGCTGTCAGCGGTGCGGGCGGTCTGCTCGGCCGACTTGATGGCCTCCTCGAGCGCCGACAGCAGCACCGCGCGGTTGCGGTCGATGTTGGCCTGATAGGCCTTGATCTCGTCATGGAAGTGCGGGCCCAGGCGATCCAGCGCACCGCTGCGGATCAGCGCATCGAGGGTACGCTTGTTGATGCGCTTGAGGTCGACGCGCTCGCAGAAGTCGAACAGGTCCTTGAACGGTCCACCTTCGGCGCGCGCCTCGACGATCGCCTCCACCGGGCCTTCACCCACACCCTTGATCGCACCCAGGCCGTAGACGATACGACCGTCGTTGTTGACGGTGAACTTGAAGTCGGAGAAGTTCACGTCCGGCGCGTCGAGGCGCAACTTCATGCTGCGCACTTCCTCGACCAGCACCACCACCTTGTCGGTGTTGTGCATATCCGCCGACAACACCGCAGCCATGAACGGCGCCGGGTAGTGGGTCTTGAGCCAAGCGGTCTGGTACGAGACCAGGCCATAGGCCGCGGAGTGAGACTTGTTGAAGCCGTAACCTGCGAATTTCTCTACCAGATCAAAGATGTTACCGGCCAGGTCCGCATCGATGTTGTTAGCCACGCAGCCTTCGATGAAACCGCCGCGTTGCTTGGCCATTTCCTCGGGCTTCTTCTTGCCCATCGCCCGGCGCAGCATGTCGGCGCCACCCAGCGTGTAGCCGGCCATCACCTGCGCGATCTGCATCACCTGTTCCTGGTACAGGATGATGCCGTAGGTGGGGGCCAGTACCGGCTTGAGGCCTTCATACTGGTAATCGGAGTGCGGGTAGGCCAGCTCCGCGCGGCCGTGCTTGCGGTTGATGAAGTCATCCACCATGCCCGACTGCAGCGGGCCGGGGCGGAACAAGGCCACCAGTGCGATGAGGTCTTCCAGGCAGTCAGGCTTGAGCTTCTTGATCAGCTCTTTCATGCCGCGCGATTCAAGCTGGAACACCGCTGTGGTCTCGGCCTTCTGCAACAGCTCGTAGGTCTTGCGGTCGTCCAGCGGGATGAAGTCGATGTTGACGTCGGGCAGGTTTTTCTTCTTCTGCTCGCGGTTGATGATCTCCATCGCCCACTTGATGATCGTCAGTGTCCGCAGGCCGAGGAAGTCGAACTTCACCAGGCCGGCAGCCTCGACGTCGTCCTTGTCGAACTGGGTCACCAGGCCGCCGCCCTCTTCGTCACAGGCGATCGGCGAGAAATCGGTGAGTTTGGTCGGCGCGATCACCACGCCACCGGCGTGCTTGCCGGTACCGCGAGTGACCCCCTCGAGCTTGAGGGCCATGTCCCAGATTTCGCGAGCGTCTTCGTCGCCCTTGAGGAAGTCGCGCAGGATCTCTTCCTGCTCGTAGGCCTTCTCCAGGGTCATGCCCACTTCGAACGGGATCATCTTCGACAGGCGATCGGCCAGGCCGTAGGACTTGCCCTGCACACGCGCCACGTCACGCACCACCGCCTTCGCGGCCATGGTGCCGAAGGTGATGATCTGGCTCACCGCATTGCGCCCGTAGGCCTCGGCCACGTAGTCGATCACCCGGTCGCGACCATCCATGCAGAAGTCGACGTCGAAGTCGGGCATGGAAATACGTTCAGGGTTGAGGAAGCGCTCGAACAGCAGGTCGTAGGCCAGCGGGTCGAGGTCGGTGATCTTCAGTACGTAGGCCACCAGGGAGCCAGCACCCGAACCCCGCCCAGGGCCCACCGGCACGTCGTTGTTCTTGGCCCACTTGATGAAGTCCATAACGATCAGGAAGTAACCGGGGAAGCCCATCTGGATGATGATATCCAGCTCGAACTTCAGGCGATCCAGGTAGACCTGGCGCTTCTCTTCGTAATTGGGGGTGGTCTCTTTCGGCCAGAGCACGGCCAGACGCTCTTCCAGGCCCTCGTAGGAGACGTGGCGCAGGTAGTCGTCGATGCCCATGCCGTTGGGCGTTGGAAAGTCGGGGAGGAAGTACTTGCCCAACTGCACCGTGATGTTGCAGCGCTTGGCGATCTCGACGGTGTTGGCGATGGCGTCCGGCAGGTCGCTGAACAGCTCGGCCATCTCCTCGGGCGACTTGAGGTACTGCTGGTCGCTGTAGGCGCGTGGGCGCCGCGGGTCGTCCAGGGTCCAGCCCTCGCCGATGCAGACGCGGGTCTCGTGGGCATCGAAGTCGGACTGTTTGATGAAGCGCACATCGTTGGTCGCCACCAGCGGCGCGCCGACCTTGTCGGCGAGGGCAACGGCAGCATGCAGGTATTCTTCGTCGCCCGCCCGGTTGGTGCGCTGCACTTCCACATAGAAGCGCTCCGGCAGCATCTGCATCCAGTCGCGCAACAGGGCCTCGGCCTCATCGGTACGACCGGAGAGCAGCGCCATGCCGATATCGCCCTCACGCGCGGCGGACAGGCCGATCAAGCCCTCGCTGGCGGGCGCGATCCATTCGCGCTGGATGATCACCAGGCCGTTGCGCTGGCCGTCGGTCCAGCCCTTGGAGATCAGCTCGGTCAGGTTGCGATAGCCTTGGGGATTCATCGCCAGGAAGCAGATGCGCGACAGCGGTGCCTCCGGATCGGCACCGGCCAGCCACAGGTCGGCGCCGCAGATCGGTTTGATCCCTGCGCCCATGGCGGTCTTGTAGAACTTCACCAGCGAGCACATGTTGCTCTGGTCGGTGATCGCCACCGCCGGCATGTTCATTCCAGCCAGGGCCTTGGCCAGCGGCTTGATCCGCACCAGGCCGTCGACCAGGGAGAACTCGGAGTGCACGCGAAGGTGAACGAAGGAGACCGACATTGAAGATCCTGTGGCAATGCTGAACGACAAGGGCGGGATTGTAGCGTAATTAGCCAGAATGTTTTGGGGCCGCATAGCGGCCCCGGCAGATCAGATCAGCGTGCTGGAAAGCCCTTCACGGACCTCCCACGCAGCCCTCACTGGTGCGAACGAACGCCGATGGATGGGCGTAGGCCCCAGTCGCGCCAGGGCTTCGAGGTGCAAAGGTGTCGGGTAGCCCTTGTGCCCGCCGATGCCGTAGCCCGGATAGATCAGCTCGAAGGCGCTCATCTCGCGGTCACGCGTGACCTTCGCCAGGATCGACGCGGCAGCGATGGCAGGCACCTGGGAGTCGCCCTTGACCACCGGCGCTGCTGGTACCGACAGTTTCGGGCAGCGGTTGCCATCGATCAACGCCAGTTTCGGCGTAACGCTCAACCCTTCCACCGCGCGCTGCATGGCCAGCATGGTGGCCTGCAGGATATTCAGCTGGTCGATCTCGACGACCGTGGCACGAGCGACACAGAAGGCCAGGGCCTTTTCGCAGATTTCGTCGAACAGCAGCTCGCGACGCGCCTCGGTAAGCTTCTTCGAGTCGTTCAGACCCAGGATCGGCCGCTGCGGATCAAGGATCACCGCTGCAGTGACCACGTCACCGCACAGTGGGCCACGCCCGACTTCGTCGACACCCGCGACCAGGTCTTCGACCAGGTTGAAATCAAGTCCCATCTGCATGTCATCGATCCTTCAACAATGCCAGCACCGCGTCGGCAGCCTGGTTCGAGGCGTCGCGGCGCAGGGTGCGGTGAATCTGATCGAAGCTATCGGTCTGCTCGCTACCGTCTGCCACCAAGGGAGCCAGCGTGGTTGCCAGCGCTTCGGGCGTTGCGGCGTCCTGCAGCAACTCGGGGACCAACAAACGCCGGGCCAGCAGGTTGGGCAGCGACACGTAGGAGCTCTTGACCATGCGCTTGAGAATCCAGAAGGTCAGCGGCGCAAGACGATAGGCGACGACCATCGGGCGCTTGTACAACAAGGCTTCGAGGGTTGCAGTGCCTGAAGCGATCAGCACCGCGTCACAGGCGGCCAGTGCCTGGTGCGACTGACCGTCGAGCAGGGTCAACGGCAGTTCGCGCCCCTGCAGCATCTGCTCGAGCTGAGCACGACGCGCCGGACTGGCACAGGGTGAAACGAAACGCACACCGGGTACCAGCGCCTGCAAGCGCTTGGCAGTATCGAGGAACAACTCGCCAAGGCGCCCCACTTCGCCGCCGCGACTGCCCGGCATCAAGGCTACCAGCGGCCCGTCGCCCAATCCCAGCGAAGCACGTGCCCCAGCACGATCGGCCTCCAGCGGGATAGTGTCAGCCAACGGGTGGCCGACGAAGCGGACCGGTACACCCTTTTCTTCGTAGAATTTCGCTTCGAAGGGCAACAGCGTCAGCATCAGGTCGCAGCCTTCGCGGATCTTCAGCACCCGCTTCTGCCGCCAGGCCCAGACCGACGGGCTGACGTAATGCACGGTCTTGATCCCGGCCTGACGCAACTTCAATTCGATGTTGAGGGTGAAATCCGGGGCGTCGATGCCGATGAACACGTCGGGCTTCTCGGCGATCAGTGTCTGGATCAGGTCCTTGCGCCGCTTGAGCAATTCACGCAGGCGCCCAAGCACCTCGACCAGCCCCATCACCGCCAGGCGCTCCATGGGGAAGTACGACTGCATGCCCTCGGCTTCCATCAACGGACCGCCGACGCCAATGAAGCGGACATCGGGATGGCGCGCCTTGAGCGCGCGCATCAGGCCGGAACCGAGGATATCGCCGCTGGCCTCACCGGCGACCAGCGCTACGCAAAGCGACGCCATGTCAGCGGGTGATGCCGCGGGCAGAATTGAGGATCGACTGGCGGAACAGTTCGACCTCCGGGTGCTGCCCGGCCAGTTCGTCCAGTTCCTTGATCGCCTCTTCCACGGTCAACCCCTGGCGATAGACGATCTTGTAGGCACGGCGCAAGCCATGAATGACCTCATCGCTGAAACCGCGACGGCGCATACCTTCAAAGTTCATGCTGCGCGCCTCGGCCGGACTGCCGAACACCGTGACGAACGCCGGAACATCTTTGCCGATCGCCGTGCCCATGCCAGAGAACGCGTGAGCGCCGATATGGCAGTACTGGTGCACCAGGGTATAGCCGGACAGGATCGCCCAGTCGCCCACATGCACATGACCGGCCAGCGCAGTATTGTTGACCAGGATGCAATGATTGCCGATCACGCTGTCATGACCGATATGGGCATAGGCCATGATCAGGTTGTGATCGCCAAGCGTGGTTTCCGAACGGTCCTGCACAGTGCCGCGGTGAATGGTGACGCCTTCGCGGATCACGTTGTGATCGCCGATCACCAGGCGCGTCGGCTCACCCTTGTACTTGAGGTCAGGTGTGTCTTCGCCGATGGAGCTGAACTGATAAATGCGGTTGTGCCTGCCAATCCGGGTAGGCCCCTTGAGCACTACATGCGGACCGATGACGGTGCCCTCCCCGATTTCGACATCGGGGCCTACGATCGACCAAGGGCCGACCTCGACGCCGTCAGCCAGCCTGGCCGACGGATCGATGATCGCCCGCGGATCAATCGAACTCATAGGGAGCGTTCCGCGCAGGTGATCTCGGCCGAGCAGACGGCCTTGCCGTCGACCAGAGCACGGCACTCGAACTTCCAGATCATGCTCTTGCGGCTGAGGAACTTGGCCTCCAGCACGAGCTGGTCACCCGGCAGCACTGGCTGGCGGAAACGCAGCTTGTCGGAGCCGACGAAGTAGTAAAGAGTGCCATCGGCAGGCTTCGCATCGAGCATCTTGAAGCCGAGAATCCCGGCCGCCTGGGCCATCGCCTCGATGATCAGCACGCCCGGCATGATAGGGTGCGCCGGGAAATGGCCGTTGAAGAACGGCTCGTTGATGCTGACATTCTTGTAGGCACGAATGCTCTGGGCCTCGAAGTCCAGCTCCGTGACCCGGTCCACCAGCAGGAACGGGTAACGGTGAGGCAGGTATTCGCGAATCTCGTTGATGTCCATCATTTCGGGGGGAAGCCTGTAATAAGAATAGGGAGCGCAGGTGCTGACCACACGCTCCTTTTGCAGTCCAAAGAGGAGCCAGCTAGCGACTGTTCACTCTTGCTCAGGAAATGGTATCAGCCTTCTGATGCCGGCTGGCCACCTGAGGTCACGGTCTCGACGCGTTTTTCCAGTTGCTGCAGACGCTTGGACATCTCGTCGAGCTGACGTATACGTGCTGCGCTCTTGCGCCAATCGGCCAACGGCTGCATGGCAGTACCGGAAGAATAGCCGCCCGGCTCGGTGATCGAGCGGGTGACCATGGTCATGCCGGAGACGAAGACGTTGTCGCAAACATCAATATGACCGACCATGCCGACGCCACCCGCGATCATGCAGTGCTTGCCGATGCGCGTGCTGCCGGAAATCCCGACGCAAGCCGCCATCGCGGTATGGTCGCCGATCTGCACGTTGTGGGCGATCTGAATCTGGTTGTCGAGCTTGACGCCATTGCCGATTCGCGTGTCCGAGAGCGCGCCTCGGTCCACAGCCGTGTTGACACCGATTTCCACATCGTCACCGAGCGTCACGCCGCCGATCTGGGCAATCTTCTGCCACACACCTTTCTCGTTGGCGAAACCGAAGCCTTCACCACCGATCACCGCACCCGACTGAATGACGACACGCTTGCCGATCGTGACATCGTGGTACAGCGTCACACGAGGGGCAAGCCAGCCACCTTCGCCGATGATGCAGCGGGCACCGACAAAGCAATGCGCGCCAACGGTCACGTTCGCACCGATGCGCGCACCGCTTTCGATGACCGCGAACGGCCCGATGCTGGCGCTGGCATCCACCTGCGCATCGTCCGCTACCACGGCGCTGGGATGAACTCCCGCCACAGCCTTGGGCTTTGGATCGAACAGGTGAGAAATACGGGCGTAGGCCAGGTAGGGATCAGGGACGATCAGCGCATTGCCGGTGAAGCCTTCGGCATCCTCGGCCTTGATCAGTACCGCTGCCGCCTGGCTGTCATCCAGGAATTTGCGGTATTGACGATTGGCGAGAAAGCTCAGCTGCCCCGGACCGGCTTCCTGCAAGGTGGCCAGTCCGGTGATTTCAAGCGACTCGGGGCCACTGAGCGTGGCCCCGAGGGTCTCGGCCAACTGACCGAGCGTCATGGTTACGGTCATATCAACGCGCTTGGTTCATGCGCTCGATGACCTGGCGGGTGATGTCATACTGAGGCTTGACATCGATTACCGCACCACGCTCGAGCACCAGGTCGAAACCACCTTTCTTGATGACTTCCTCGACGGCACCGTCGAGCTTAGGCTTGAGCTGCTTGAGCATATCGCGGTCAGCAACGGCCTTGGCTTCGTTCAGTTCCTTGGACTGGAACTGGAAGTCACGGGCTTTTTGCTTGAACTCGAGCTCCAGGCGCTCACGCTCCTGCTGCTGCATCTTGTCGCCACCCTTGATCAGTCGATCCTGGATGCCCTTGGCGCTGCTTTCGAGAGTTTTCAGCTGGTTCAGTTGAGGACCGAACTTCTTCTCGGCATCGACAGCGTACTTCTTGGCGGCGTCGGATTCGAGCAGCGCCATCTGGTAGTTCAGAACGGCAATCTTCATTTCGGCGAAAGCCGGGGTGGCGACCAGCGCCGCGGCCACTACGGCCAGTTGAGTCAACTTACGCACGATGCACTCCTGGATAAACCGTTGTCGTTAAGCAAGGGCCAAGCTTAGAAAGTCTGGCCCAGAGAGAATTGGAACACCTGGGTGTCGGCGTCGTCCGGCTTCTTGATCGGCATCGCCAGGCTGAAGCTCAACGGGCCCAGCGCGGTAATCCAGGTCACGCCCAGGCCGACGGAGCTGGCCATGTCGGAGAAACCGACCTTCGCGCAGTCAGGCTTGGAACCGCAGTTGGTGTCGAACACGTTACCCACATCCCAGAAGACCGAGGTACGCAGCGAACGCTGGTCCTTGACGAACGGCAGCGGGAACAACAGCTCGACACCGCCCTGTACGAGAACGTTACCACCGAACGGCAGCGGGTCCTGGTCCGGGTCACGAATGGTACCCGGATTGGTACCCTGGCTCGGGGTACTGCGTGGGCCCAGGCTGCTGTCCTTGAAGCCGCGGACAGAGTTGAAGCCACCCGCATAATAGTTCTCGTAGAACGGCAGGCCCGAGGTGCCGCCGAAACCATCACCATAGCCCAGCTCAGTGTGCAGGCGAAGGGTGTAGTCGTTGCTCAGTGGCTTGAACAGCTGGCCGCGGTAGTCGAGCTTGTAGAACGACAGGTCACTGCCCGGTACGGTGGTTTCCAGGGTCAGGCTTTGCGAGTGACCACGGGTCGCCAGCACGCCTTTGTTAAGGGTCGATTCGGACCAGCCGATCGACGCCTTGAAGTTCAGGAAGTTGTCGCCTTCCTGGTCGAGGAACTTGAAGATCTCGTCGACGGTGTAGCGACCGGTCTTGATCTTGTCCTGCTGTACCGTCAGGCCGTAGGTCAGGCGCGAGGTCTCGCTGATCGGGTAGCCCAGGCTGACGCCGGCACCGAGGCTGTCTACCGCATAGCTCGCCACGTCGACGTCGAGGTCGTCGTAGTCGGTGCTGCGGTAGAAGGCGTTGTAGCCCAGGCTCACGCCGTCGGCAGTGAAGTAGGGGTCAACGAAGCCGAAGTTGTATCGGGTCTGGTATTCGCTTCGGGTCAGGCCGATGGACACCTTGTTACCGGTACCCAGGAAATTGCTCTGGCTGATCGAACCACCCAGGATCAGGCCCGCGCTCTGGGCGAAGCCGACGCTGGCGGTGATCGAACCGGAAGCCTGCTCCTCGACCGCATAGTTGACGTCGACCTGGTCGTCGGTGCCTGGCACCGGCGGCGTCTCGACGTTGACTTCCTTGAAGAAGCCCAGGCGCTCGAGGCGGGTCTTGGACTGGTCGATGAGATAAGTGGATGCCCACCCACCTTCCATCTGACGCATCTCGCGACGCAGCACCTCGTCTTCGGTCTTGGTGTTGCCGCGATAGTTGATGCGGTTGACGTAGGCACGCTTGCCCGGATCGACGACGAACATGATGTCGACGGTGTGATCCTGGTCGTTCGGTTGCGGCACGCCGTTGACGTTGGCGAAGGTGTAGCCTTCGTTACCCAGTCGACGGGTGATCAGGTCGGAGGTGGTAGTCATCACCTTGCGCGAGAAGACCTGGCCAGGTTGTACCAGCAGCAGCGACTTGACCTGGTCTTCCGGCACTTTCAGGTCACCGGAAAGCTTCACGTCACGGACGGTGTACTTCTCGCCTTCGTTGACGTTGACGGTGATGTAGACGTGCTTCTTGTCCGGGGTGATCGATACCTGGGTGGACGCGATGTCCATGTTGATGTAGCCACGGTCCAGGTAGTAGGAACGCAGGCGCTCCAGGTCACCGGAGAGCTTTTCACGGGCGTACTTGTCGTCGTTCTTGAAGAACGACAGCCAGTTGGTGGTTTTCAGTTCGAAGAGCTGGGAGAGGTCTTCATCGCTGAACACGGTGTTGCCCACCACGTTGATGTGCTGGATCGCCGCGACGGTACCTTCGTTGATCTTGATCTTCAGGCCGACACGGTTGCGTGGCTGCGGCACGACCTCGGCATCGACCTCGGCCGAATAGCGGCCCTGGGCCACGTACTGGCGCTGCAGTTCGTTACGCACGCCCTCGAGCGTGGCACGCTGGAAGATCTCGCCCTCGGCCAGGCCGGACTGCTTCAGGCCTTTCATCAGGTCTTCGGTACTGATCGCCTTGTTGCCCTCGATCTCGATGCTCGACACCGATGGGCGCTCGACCACGTTGATGATCAGGACATTGCCGTCGCGATCCAGCTGGATGTCCTGGAAGAAACCGGTCTTGAACAGCGAGCGAGTCGACTCCACCAGGCGGCGGTCATCGACCTGGTCGCCTACGTTCAACGGCAACGCGCCGAACACGCTGCCGGCGGAAACCCGCTGCAGGCCGTTGACACGAATATCGGAGATGGTGAAGGACTCGGCGTGAACTTCAGCGATCATCAGTGCGGAGAGGACCGCAGTTAGCAGCAGACGTTTCATGAAGTCCTTTTATTCCAACTGGCAATAAACAACCCGCCACCGCAGCACGGCGGCAGGTTCGCAATAGAGCGAAGCGTTAAAGTCGACCCAGATCGTTGATCAGGGCGAGCAACATCACCCCAATGACCAAACTGATACCGATCTGGACCCCCCAACCTTGCACCCGATCAGAGAGCGGACGACCGCGCGCCCACTCGATCAGGTAGAACAACAAATGCCCCCCATCCAGTACCGGGATGGGCAGCAGGTTCAGAACCCCCAGGCTTATGCTCAGGTAGGCCAGGAAATTCAGGAAATCCCCAACGCCCGACTGGGCTGAAGCGCCCGCCACTTTAGCAATGGTTATCGGTCCGCTCAAGTTTTTTACCGAGAGCTCCCCGAACAGCATTTTCTTCAGCGATTCAAGGGTCAGGACGCTCATGTTCCAAGTACGCGAGAGCCCCTCACCGACCGCTTCCAGCGGCCCATAGCTGACCTCTCGGAGCATGTTCGCAGGCCACTCGGCGCCTTTCACCCCAGCGCCCAGATAGCCTCCGGAGGCCTGCCCTTCCCCTTTGCGGGCCAGCGTCACGGGCAGCTCCAGCTGTGCGCCATCACGCTCGATACGCAACTGCACCTTCGCGTCGGGGCGAGCCCTGACAGCGTCTACCACCTGCTGCCAGTCGCCCAGTGCAACGCCATCGAGCGCCAGGAGTTTATCGCCGCTCTTCAGCCCGGCTGCAGCGGCCGGTCCCTTGGGGTCGATTTCGGCGAGCACCGGGCTCACCGCCGGCCGCCAGGGACGCAGCCCCAGGGACTGGATCGGGTCGGGCTCATCGGCGCCCTTGAGCCATTGGTTCAGGCGGATCTCATGCTGGCGCTCCAGCGTGCCGCCATCATCGCGCACACCTACACGCAGGCTGCCGCTCTCGCCGAGGCGGCGCACCAGCTGCAGATTGACCGCAGACCAGCCACTGGTCGGTTTGCCATCGATAGAAACAATTTCCTGGCCTGCCACAAGGCCAGCAGATGCCGCCAGGCTGCCAGACTCGACCGCACCGATGACCGGACGCACCTGCTGACTGCCAAGCATGGCGACCACCCAGAAGAACAGGATGGCGAGGAGGAAATTGGCAATGGGGCCTGCGGCAACGATAGCGATACGCTGCCCAACCGATTTGCGATTGAAGGATTGATCGACAAGCGCCGGCGGTACATCGCCTTCGCGCTCGTCGAGCATCTTGACGTAGCCGCCCAGCGGAATCGCCGCGACGACGAACTCGGTGCCATGGCGATCGTGCCAGCGCACCAGCGGCGTGCCGAACCCCACAGAGAAGCGCAGGACTTTCACCCCGCACTTGCGTGCCACCCAGAAGTGGCCAAATTCGTGAAACGTGACCAATACACCCAGAGCCACCAGGGTGCCGATAATCATGTAGAGCGCAGTCATATCCATCTCCGAATGACGTTCAGCCAGGCCTGGGGCCGATGGGAAATCAGCGGCCGTGGCGCCTCAACCACTCCCGGGACAGCCCCCGGGCTCGCTGGTCGGCGGCGAACACCGAATCCAGCGAAGGCAACGGCACTACCGGCTCCTGCTCGAGCACCTGTTCGATCATACCCGCGATTTCCGGGAAGCGGATACGCCGCTGGAGAAATGCCTCGACCGCCACCTCGTTGGCGGCATTGAGCACCGCCGGCGCGCTATTGCCCGCTTCCGCAGCTTCTCGCGCCAGGCGCAGGCAGGGGAACCGCTGCTCGTCGGGCGCCTGGAAATCCAGACGGGCGACCGCGAACAGGTCCAGCGGCGCAACCCCGGAATCGATCCGCTCAGGCCATGCCAGGGCATTGGCGATCGGCGTGCGCATGTCCGGGTTGCCCAACTGCGCCAACACCGAACCATCCACATAGTCGACCAGCGAATGGATCACGCTTTGTGGATGCACCACCACCTCGACCTTGGCTGGCGCAGCATCAAACAGCCAGCAGGCCTCGATCAGCTCGAGCCCTTTGTTCATCATGCTTGCCGAGTCGACCGAAATCTTGCGCCCCATCGACCAGTTCGGATGAGCGCAGGCCTGCTCCGGCGTGACATCCATCAGCGCCTTCGCCGAGGTTTCACGGAAGGGCCCGCCAGACGCCGTCAGCAGGATACGACGCACCCCCACTTGCGCCAGGCCGCGAGCATAGTCGCCGGGCAAGCACTGGAAGATGGCATTGTGCTCGCTGTCGATCGGCAGCAGCACTGCACCACTGGTGCGCACTGCCTCCATGAACAGCGCGCCGGACATCACCAGCGCCTCCTTGTTGGCCAGCAGCACCTTCTTGCCGGCCTGCACCGCCGCCAAGGTCGGACGCAGACCGGCAGCGCCGACGATGGCAGCCATCACGGTGTCCACTTCGCTGGCAGACGCAACCTGGCAAAGCCCTGCTTCGCCTTCCAGCACCTCGGTGGTGCTGCCCGCCGCCGCCAGCCCTTCACGCAGGCGGGCGACCGAATCGGCATCCGGCACCACCGCATACGCCGGCCGATGACGCAGGCACAGGGCCAGCAATTCATCCAGACGCGAATAGCCGCTCAGGGCAAACACCTGGTAGCGCTCGGAGTGGCGGGCGATCACATCCAGCGTGCTCAGGCCGATCGACCCGGTCGCACCGAGCACGGTAATCCGCTGCGGATGGCTCACATCACACCCCATTCGGCCGCCCAGAGCAGCACGGCGAACATCGGGATCGCCGCGGTCAGGCTGTCGATGCGATCAAGCACGCCGCCGTGGCCGGGCAGCAGGTTACTGCTGTCCTTGATGCCTTCACGACGCTTGAACATGCTTTCGGTCAGGTCGCCAACCACCGAGGACATGACCACGATCACCGCGCCGACCAGGCCAAGCAGCAACTGCCCCAGCCCCCAGTCGCGCACGAGCCCGACCACCAAGGTGATCAACAGGCTCACGGCCATGCCGCCATACACGCCCTCCCAGCTCTTGCCGGGGCTGACGTGCGGCGCCAGCTTGCGCTTGCCAAAGGCACGGCCAGAGAAATATGCACCGATGTCGGCAGCCCAGACCAGTACCATCACCGCCAGGATCAAGCCATTGCCCAACGGCCAGTGCTTGAGCAGCAACAAACCTTGCCAGGCGGGCAACAACACCAGCAGACCGATCAGCAGACGGCAAGCGGCACTGCTCCACAACTCAGCGCTGCGTGGGTAGGTGAGCACCAGCCAGGTGGCCAATCCCCACCAGATCACCGACGCCCCCAGCACCCAGGGTGCAAGGTCCGGCATGAGGTAGAGCACCATCAGCGCTCCAGCGACCACGGCGGCATAGGCGATGCGCAATGGCTGGGCCATCAACCCGGCCAGACGCGCCCACTCCCAGGCACCAAGGGTCACCACGAAACCGATGAACAGGGCGAAATCCGCTCCGTTGAGCAGGAAGAAACCGCCCAGCGCGATCGGCAACAGGATCAGCGCAGTAATGATGCGTTGTTTAAGCATTAAGCACGAGCTCCAGCCTCGACCTGCTCGCTGGTCTTACCGAAGCGGCGCTGGCGCGAAGCGAAATCGGCCAGTGCATTACGCATGGCCTCGTGTTTGAAGTCCGGCCAGTACAGGTCGGAGAAATACAACTCGGCGTAGGCCAACTGCCACAACAGGAAGTTGCTGATGCGGTGTTCGCCACCGGTGCGGATGCACAGGTCGGGCAACGGCAGGTCACCCGTGGCAAGGCAGGTCTGCAGCAGACCGGGCGTGATGTCGTCCGGGCGCAGATGGCCAGCCTGGACTTCGCGCGCCAGGCGCTGGGCGGCCTGGGCGATATCCCACTGACCGCCATAGTTGGCAGCGATCTGCAGGATGAAGCGATCGTTGCCGGCAGTCAGCGCCTCGGCCTCTCGCATCGCCGCCTGCAGCTCCGGATGGAAGCGCGAACGGTCACCGATGATGCGCAGGCAGATGTTGTTGTCGTTCAGGCGCTTGGCCTCGCGGCGCAAGGCCGAGAAGAACAGCTCCATCAACGCACCCACCTCATCGGCCGGACGCTGCCAGTTCTCGCTGGAGAAGGCGAAGAGCGTGAGCACTTCGACCTTGGCCTCGGCGCAGACCTCGATCACCGCACGCACCGCATCGACGCCGGCCTTGTGCCCGGCAACGCCAGGCAGCAGGCGCTTTTTCGCCCAGCGGTTGTTGCCGTCCATGATGATAGCGACGTGACGCGGCACCGACGAGGGTGCCGCCTGCTTGGTCTTTTCCATGAAAAAGTCCTGGCCTCAGACGGCCATCAGGTCCTTTTCCTTGGCTTTGAACGCAGCATCGACTTCCGCCACGAACTTGTCGGTCAGCTTCTGGATCTCGTCAGCTGCACGACGTTCTTCGTCTTCGCTGATTTCCTTGTCCTTGGTCAGCTTCTTCAGATCAGCCAATGCATCGCGACGCACGTTGCGCACGGCAACCTTGGCGTCCTCGGCAACGCCGCTGGCCTGCTTGGTGTAGCCCTTGCGGGTTTCCTCGGTCAGGGCCGGCATCGGCACGCGAATGGTGGTACCGGCGCTCGATGGGTTCAGGCCCAGGTCGGAGGTCAGGATGGCCTTCTCGATCGCGGCGCTGAGGTTCTTGTCGTGGGCGACGATCTTCAGGGTACGGGCGTCCTCGACGGTGATCGCGGCCACCTGGTTCAGCGGCATCTCGCTACCCCAGGCCGGGACCTTGACGCCGTCCAGGATGCTTGGGTGGGCGCGACCGGTGCGGATCGCTGCCAGGTTGCGGGCCAACGCCTCGAGGGACTTGCCCATGCGCTCCTGCGCGTCTTTCTTGATGTCGTTGATCATGCTTCGCCTTCCTCGATCAAAGTACCTTCAGCGCCACCCACCACGATGTTCAGCAGGGCGCCTGGCTTGTTCATGTTGAATACCCGCAATGGCATCTTGTGGTCGCGGCACAGGCAGATTGCGGTCAGGTCCATGACACCGAGCTTGCGATCCAGCACCTCGTCGTAGGTGAGGTGGTCGAACTTCTCGGCATGCGGATCCTTGAATGGGTCGGCAGTGTACACACCATCGACCTTGGTCGCCTTCAGCACCACGTCGGCATCGATTTCGATGGCACGCAGGCAGGCTGCGGAGTCGGTGGTGAAGAACGGATTGCCGGTACCGGCGGAGAAAATTACCACATCCCCGGAGTTGAGGTGGCGAATAGCTTTGCGACGATCGTAATGATCGGTGACGCCAACCATGGAGATGGCGGACATGACCAGTGCCGGGATGTTCGAGCGCTCCAGCGCATCGCGCATGGCCAGTGCGTTCATCACGGTGGCCAGCATACCCATGTGGTCGCCCGTGACGCGGTCCATGCCGGCTGCACTGAGCGCGGCGCCGCGGAACAGGTTACCACCACCGATCACCAGGCCGACCTGGACACCGATACCGACCAGCTGGCCGACTTCCAGGGCCATGCGGTCCAGCACTTTCGGGTCGATCCCGAAGTCTTCCGAGCCCATCAGGGCCTCGCCGCTAAGTTTGAGCAAAATGCGTTTATAGCGAGGTTGGCGACCACTCACCTGCTGAGCCATTGCGAGTCTCTCCTGCGGCGTACTTTTAGAAAATTCCGTGCGGGCTGTGTGCAGCCTGCTAACTGTAGCGTGGCACTGCTTCAGTGCCAGCGCACAGGGCCAGATAAACCCTTGCGCGCTTTGACAAAGAGGCTGCGCGCGTGAGCGGGCAGCCTCTTTGGGGCGACAGACGAGTCCGTCTTACTGCTTGGCGGCAGCGACCTGGGCGGCAACTTCGGCAGCGAAGTCGTCAACAGGTTTCTCGATGCCTTCGCCGACTTTGAAGTAGGTGAAGGAAACGATTTCAGCACCGGCCTTCTTGGCCAGATCGCCGACCTTGACTTCCGGGTTCATGACGAAGGCCTGCTCTTTCAGCGAGGCTTCTGCCTTGAACTTGGTGATACGGCCGTTGATCATGTTCTCGACGATGTTTTCCGGCTTGCCAGCGATCTTGTCGGCGTTCAGCTGCAGGAAGACACCCTTTTCGCGCTCGATGGCCTCGGCGGAGATTTCCGACGAATCCAGGAACTCAGGGTTCGAAGCTGCAACGTGCATGGCGATGTTCTTGGCCAGCTCTACGTCACCGCCCTTCAGAACGACGGCAGCGCCGATCTTGTTGCCGTGCAGGTAGGCACCGACCACGTCGCCTTCGACGCGAGCCAGACGACGGATGTTGACGTTCTCGCCGCACTTGGCGACCAGGGCTTCACGAGCAGCTTCACGCGAAGCGATCAGCGGAGCTGCGTCGGTCAGCTTCTGGGCGAAGGCTTCTTCCAGGCTTTCGGCGACGAAGTTCTTGAAGTCGTCTTGCAGGGCCAGGAAGTCGGTCTGCGAGTTCACTTCCAGCAGAACGGCGACCTTACCGTCGGTCTTGACGGCGATAGCGCCTTCAGCGGCAACGTTGCCAGCCTTCTTGGCGGCCTTGATGGCGCCCGAGGCACGCATGTCGTCAATGGCTTTCTCGATGTCGCCGCCGGCCTTTTCCAGGGCCTTTTTGCAATCCATCATGCCTTCGCCGGTACGCTCGCGCAGTTCTTTGACCAGCGCTGCAGTAATTGCTGCCATTTCAAAATCCTCTTGGAAAGTTTTTCAACCATTCCACCCGTTCATCACGGGCGTTCAATTCTGGAAATCCACTGTCTTCACACCAGCGTCACACATGATGCGGCGTGCTTGCTGACAAGAGGATTTCAGGTGGCAAAAAGGGGGCCAAGCCCCCTTTTCGCGTGCCAAGTAGACGCCAGGCGTCAATTACTCAGCAGCTGGTGCCGCCGCTTCTTCAGCGTAGACTTCGGTACCGCCGGCAACGTTGTTGCGACCGCGGATGACGGCGTCAGCCATCGAAGTCATGTACAGCTCGATGGCGCGGATTGCGTCGTCGTTGCCTGGGATCACGAAGTCAACGCCTTCCGGGCTGCTGTTGGTATCGACAACGCCGATGACCGGGATGCCCAGCTTGTTGGCTTCGGTGATTGCAATGCGCTCGTGATCGACGTCGATGACGAACAGTGCATCAGGCAGACCGCCCATGTCCTTGATACCACCCAGGCTGCGATCCAGTTTTTCCAGGTCGCGCGAGCGCATCAGGGCTTCTTTCTTGGTCAGCTTGGCGAAGGTGCCATCTTCGGCCTGGGTTTCCAGGTCGCGCAGACGCTTGATCGAAGCACGGATGGTCTTGTAGTTGGTCAGCATGCCGCCCAACCAGCGGTGATCAACGTATGGCGAACCGCAACGAGCAGCTTGCTCGGCGACCAGTTTGCCAGCGGAACGCTTGGTGCCGACGAACAGGATCTTGTTCTTGCCCTGGGCCAGGCGCTCTACGAACGACAGAGCGTCGTTGAACATCGGCAGGGTTTTTTCCAGGTTGATGATGTGGATCTTGTTGCGCGCGCCGAAAATGTACTTGCCCATTTTCGGGTTCCAGTAACGGGTCTGGTGGCCGAAGTGCACACCGGCCTTCAGCATATCGCGCATGTTGACTTGGGACATGATAGTTCCTTGATAAGTCGGGTTGGGCCTCCACGTATCCCAATGACCAACCCATGGATCCTAAGATCCCGGGCACCCAGGCCATCGTGTCGACACGTGTGTGGGTTTGAGCTGACGGGGACCTCCCCGAAAGCGGCGCATTTTATACCACAGACAGAAGACGAACGGAACCCGCAAGGTGCTTCATCCGTCAGTGGCTTTTGCAGCGGTTCGACAATCGCGCCAGAATGCCTCCCATAGACCACCGGATCCGCGGTTTTCTCCCCACAGAACGACGCCCTGCTCTGTTAGAATCCGGCCTTTCCCGTTTGTTGCGCGCCGCCCGGCGCCGTAGAGAGCCTGTAATGACCGTCACCATCAAGACCGCAGAAGACATCGAGAAGATGCGCATCGCCGGCCGCCTGGCCGCCGAAGTCCTCGAAATGATCGAAGAGCACGTCAAGCCTGGCGTGACCACCGAGGAACTCGACCGCCTGTGCCACGACTACATCGTCAACGTCCAGCAGGCGATCCCGGCACCGCTCAACTACAAAGGCTTCCCCAAGTCGATCTGCACCTCGATCAACCATGTGGTCTGCCACGGCATTCCCAACGAGAAGCCGCTCAAGGATGGCGACACCATCAACATCGACGTGACCGTGATCAAGGATGGCTACCACGGCGACACCAGCCGCATGTTCCATGTCGGCACCGTCGCGCCCTGGGCCGAGCGCCTGTCCAAAGTCACACAAGAGTGCCTGTACAAGGCCATCGAGCTCATCAAGCCTGGCTGCCGCCTGGGCGACATTGGCGAAGTGATCCAGAAACACGCCGAAAAGAACGGTTTCTCGGTGGTTCGCGAGTTCTGCGGCCATGGCATCGGCAAGGTCTTCCATGAAGAACCCCAGATCCTGCACTACGGCAAGGCCGGCACCGGGATGGAACTGAAAGAAGGCATGACCTTCACCATCGAGCCCATGATCAACCAGGGCAAGGCCGACACCAAGGTGCTGGGCGATGGCTGGACCGCCATCACCAAGGATCGCAAGCTCTCGGCACAGTGGGAACATACGCTGGTGGTCACCGCCACGGGTTATGAAATCTTCACCCTGCGCAAAGACGACACCATTCCCCGTACCTCGGCGTAATTCAACTCAGGAAGGCGACTCGATGCCCCAGGTGGATCCAGAGCTGTTCGACCGTGGCCAGTTCCAGGCGGAACTGGCGCTCAAGGCAAGCCCCATCCCCGCCTTCAAGAAGGCTCTGCGCCAGGCAGCAGACGTCTTCGACAGACGCTTTCGCGAGGGTGTCGAGATCCGCAGCCTGATCGAAGACCGCGCCTGGTTCGTCGACAATATCCTGCAGCAGGCCTGGAACCAGTTCGACTGGGGCAATCCGGACGGCATTGCCCTGGTCGCGGTCGGCGGCTATGGTCGCGGCGAGCTGCACCCCTGGTCGGACATCGACCTGCTGATCCTGCTCGACCAGGCGGAACACGAGCAGTATCGCGACGCCATCGAGCGCTTCCTGACACTGCTGTGGGACATCGGCCTGGAGGTCGGTCAGAGCGTGCGCACGGTCGAGGAATGCGCCGAGCAGGCGCGCGCCGACCTGACAGTGATCACCAACCTGATGGAAAGCCGCACCGTCGCCGGCCCCGAAACGCTGCGCGAGCGCATGCTGGAAGTCACCAGCACTGCGCACATGTGGCCGAGCAAGGAGTTCTTCCTGGCCAAGCGCGCCGAGCTCAAGGCACGGCACCACAAGTACAACGACACCGAGTACAACCTGGAGCCCAACGTCAAAGGTTCGCCAGGCGGCCTGCGCGACATCCAGACCGTACTCTGGGTTGCCCGCCGCCAGTACGGCACCCTCAACCTGCACGCACTGGCCGGTGAAGGTTTTCTGCTGGAAAGCGAGAACGACCTGCTGGCCTCCTCGCAGGCCTTCCTCTGGCGCGTGCGCTACGCCTTGCACATGCTTGCCGGACGTGCCGAAGACCGCCTGCTGTTCGATCACCAGCGCAGCATCGCGGCGCTGCTCGGCTACAGCGACGAGAACCCCAAGCGCGCCATCGAGCAGTTCATGCAGCAGTACTACCGGATGGTGATGAGCATCAGCCAGTTGTGCGACCTGATCATCCAGCACTTCGAGGAAGTGATCCTCGCTGACGACAACGGCAGCACCCAACCGCTGAACACGCGCTTTCGCCTGCATGATGGCTATATAGAAGCGGTCAATCCGAACGTCTTCAAGCGCACCCCGTTCGCCATGCTGGAGATCTTCGTGCTGATGGCCCAGCATCCGGAGATCAAGGGCGTACGCGCCGATACCGTACGCCTTCTGCGCGAACATCGGCACCTGATCGACGACAAGTTCCGCAACGACATCCGCAATACCAGTCTGTTCATCGAGCTGTTCAAGTGCGAGATCGGCATCCACCGCAACCTGCGGCGCATGAACCGCTATGGCATCCTCGGTCGCTACCTGCCGGAATTCGGCCTGATCGTCGGACAGATGCAGCACGACCTGTTCCACATCTATACGGTCGATGCGCACACGCTCAACCTCATCAAGCACCTGCGCAAACTGCAGTACACCCCGGTGTCGGAGAAATTCCCGCTGGCCAGCAAGCTCATGGGACGCCTGCCCAAGCCTGAGCTGATCTACCTCGCCGGCCTCTATCACGATATCGGCAAGGGTCGCCAGGGCGATCACTCCGAGCTCGGCGCGGTGGACGCGCAAGCCTTCTGCGAACGCCACCAGTTGCCGGCCTGGGACTCGCGCCTGATTGCCTGGCTGGTGCAGAGCCACCTGGTGATGTCCACCACGGCCCAGCGAAAGGACCTCTCCGACCCGCAGGTGATCAACGATTTCGCCCTGTTCGTCGGCGATGAAACCCGCCTCGACTACCTCTACGTGCTGACCGTGGCCGACATCAACGCCACCAACCCCAGCCTGTGGAACTCCTGGCGCGCCAGCCTGCTGCGCCAGCTCTACACCGAAACCAAGCGCGCGCTGCGCCGGGGCCTCGAAAACCCGCTGGACCGTGAAGAACAGATCCGCCAGACCCAGAGCGCGGCGCTGGATATTCTCGTGCGCGAAGGCACCGACCCGGACGATGTAGAGCAACTCTGGTCGCAGCTGGGCGACGACTATTTCCTCAAGCACACCGCAGCGGACGTGGCCTGGCACAGCGATGCAATCCTTCAGCAGCCGGCCGATGGCGGTCCGCTGGTGCTGATCAAGGAAACCACCCAGCGCGAGTTCGAAGGCGGCACGCAGATCTTCATCTACGCGCCCGACCAGCACGATTTCTTCGCCGTGACCGTGGCGGCGATGTCGCAGCTCAACCTGAACATCCATGACGCCCGCATCATTACCTCCAGCAGCCAGTTCACCCTCGACACCTACATCGTGCTCGACAACGACGGCGGCTCGATCGGTGACAACCCGCAGCGGGTCAAGCAGATACGCGAAGGGCTGACCGAGGCACTGCGCAATCCCGAGGATTACCCGACCATCATCCAGCGACGCGTGCCGCGCCAGCTCAAGCACTTCAACTTCGCGCCGCAGGTGACCATCCTCAACGACGCCCAGCGCCCGGTGACCATCCTCGAGATCACGGCCCCCGACCGGCCCGGCCTGCTGGCGCGCCTGGGACGGATCTTCCTGGAGTTCGACCTGTCGCTGCAGAACGCCAAGATCGCCACCCTCGGCGAGCGCGTGGAAGACGTGTTCTTCATCACCGATGCCGACAACCAACCGCTCTCCGACCCGCAACTGTGCAGCCGCCTGCAGGAAGCCATCGTCGAACAGTTGCAGGCCGGCCAGTCCAGCGATACCAGCCCCACCCGCGTGACCTTCTGACGATTACGAGACCTTGCGCCGATGAACCATGCCTTGACCCAGCTTCAGCCCTACCCCTTCGAAAAGCTCCGCGCCCTGCTCGGCAGCGTGAAGCCTGCCGCGGACAAACGCGCCATTGCCCTGTCGATCGGTGAGCCGAAGCACGAATCCCCGGCGTTCGTCGCCAAGGCCCTGGCCGACAACCTCGACAAATTGGCGGTCTACCCCAGCACGCTCGGCCTGCCGGCTCTGCGCCAGGCCATCGCCCAGTGGTGCGAGCGCCGCTTCGGCGTCCCCGCCGGCTGGCTCGATGCCGACCAGCATATCCTGCCGGTCAACGGCACTCGCGAAGCACTGTTCGCCTTCACTCAAACAGTGGTCAACCGCGCCGACGACGGCCTGGTCGTCAGCCCCAACCCGTTCTATCAGATCTACGAAGGCGCAGCGCTGCTGGCCGGCGCCACCCCGCACTACCTGCCATGCCTGGAAAGCAACGGTTTCAATCCGGACTTCGACGCGGTACCTGCCGAGATCTGGAAGCGTTGCCAGATCCTGTTCCTGTGCTCTCCAGGCAACCCCACTGGCGCGCTGGTGCCGATGGACACCCTGAAAAAACTGATCGCCCTGGCCGACGAGCACGATTTCGTGATCGCCGCCGACGAGTGCTACAGCGAGCTGTACTTCGACGAAGACGCCCCGCCGCCTGGCCTGCTGAGCGCCTGCGCCGAACTCGGCCGCAGCGATTTTGCGCGCTGCGTGGTGTTCCACAGCCTGTCCAAGCGCTCCAACCTGCCGGGCCTGCGCTCGGGCTTCGTCGCGGGCGACGCCAAGATCATCAAGCCATTCCTGCTGTACCGCACCTACCACGGTTGCGCCATGCCGGTGCAGACGCAACTGGCCAGCGTGGCCGCCTGGCAGGACGAAGCCCATGTGCGGGCGAACCGCGATCAGTACCGCGCCAAATATGACGCCGTGCTCGAGATCCTGCAGCCAGTGATGGATGTACAGCGCCCGGACGGCAGCTTCTACCTGTGGGCCAAGGTGCCGGGTAGCGACGCCGACTTTACCCGCGACCTGTTCGAGGCCGAGCATGTGACCGTGGTGCCTGGCTCGTACCTGTCGCGTGAAGTGGATGGCGTCAATCCCGGAGCAGGACGCGTGCGCATGGCGCTGGTTGCGCCGCTGGCCGAGTGTATCGAGGCGGCCGAAAGGATTCGCGGGTTTCTCGCAGGGCGCTGAAATGCCCCTCGCCTCGGGGCTGGCGTCGATGTCAGCCCCGAGGCAACTATCTACCCCCTCCCCCTGCACCGGCACATTGTTCGCTCCCGACCAAGGAGCTAAGCGATACCCTGAACGTCGCCTGTCAATGACAGGAGCATGCAAATCTCGAGTTCGGTCATGCCCTTGGCATGAGCATCAGCACCCGGGCGCGGATACCCGAACCCGTGTCACCGCACAGAATTATGTAACGCTGCGTAGCTTGATCCGTCGCAGATCATCCTGAGTTCCAACCACACCAGGAACTCTCCGATGCATACCCCCTTTCCTCCCCGCTATCGTCACCGTACCGATCAGCAGCTCTCCCATGATCTGGCCGTTACCGAGAACCCCCGCAACAGGGGCCAGAGCAACGGCGGTCGAAACAAGCGCGGACTGATTCAGACCGGCCGACTATGGACACCCGGTCGTACTTTGTGGGTTTCGTTTCTCGGTACTCCGGACAGAAAGCTCAAAATGTCGATCTTCGAACTGGCTTGCCAGTGGGTGGATCTTTCCGATGCAAACCTGACGCTTGATCTGTCAGAGGATGATGACAAACATGCCCAGATCAGGATCCTCACGGGTAAACATTTACCGCACAACGAATCAGATATCGGCACCGATGCACTGGCTTATGAAGACGACACCATGTCGCTGAATCTCATACCGGGGGATGAAACATTCGAATCCACCGTGTTACACGAGTTCGGCCATGCGCTGGGGTTCGAACATGAACATCTGCATCCCGATGCCAGCATCCCCTGGAACGAGCCGTTGCTAATCGAAGCTCACAAGCGTGCGGCGGGCTGGTCAGAGCAAGACGTCAGGGAGCAATACTTGGACAAACGGCCCGACAACGAACTGATCAAAACCCAGTACGATCCGCTATCCATAATGCATTACCCGGTCCCGGCCTGGATGACCTTGGATAATTCCGAGGTAGGCCAGAACACAGAGCTCAGTGCGAAAGATATCGAGCTGATGCGCCTGGCCTACCCGCACGACTGAGGCTAACGAACCTGCCCCAGGTTCGCCTCGCTCATGTCCAATTCCCCCAGCACCTGGCGCACTACTTCATCCCCCACCAGGTGCTGGCGGTGCAGGCTGTAGAGCTCCAGCCGCTGCGCGCGCAATGCGCGCAGGCGCAGGCGGCGCTCCAGAAGATCCATCTGCTCGGCCAATGCACGTGCTTCGGCGCTGTCGTTGTAGCTGTCCAGCTCGTCCCGGTACTCCGCCATCAAGCGCGCCTTCAGCTCGGTCGCCAGCGTCGCCTGGGCGGCATCCTGCGGGGCATTGGCATCGACGACCTCCTCGGCCTCCAAGGCATGGATGGCGGCTTCCGCAGTGCGCCTCCAGGCTTCCTGCACCTCCTGGTGCAGGCGCTCGTCCGGGCTCTTGGTCACCCCGCGCAACAGGATCGGCAGGGCGATGCAGGCACTGATCAGCGACAGCAGGATCACCCCGGCGGCAATGAAGATCAGCAGATCACGCTCCGGGAACGCCTGGCCGGCCCCGATCAGCAAGGGTACCGACATCACACCCGCCAAGGTCACAGCCCCACGCACACCGCCAAGGGTCAACAGCCAGCACGAACGTGCGCTGGGCATCAGCACCAACGCCGACTTACCGCGCCAGCGGCGCACCACGCCGATAGCGCGCCACACGCTCTGTACCCAGACGAACCGCAGCAGCACCAACGCCACGAAGATCGCCACCACATCAAGGCAACGCCAGGCCAGGGTCGGCCACAACGACGTTTCGTGGCTGACAACTGCCTTGATGATGTCGGGTAATTGCAAGCCCAGCAGCAGGAAGATCAGACCATTGAAGGCGAACTCCAGCAGCGACCAGACGCTGCGGTTGAGCAGCCGCGTGCTGGTCTGGCGCGGCAACAGGTCGAGCCAGCTCTGCATCATCCCTGCCGCCACCGAAGAGAGAATGCCCGAGACACCGAGCCGTTCGGCCAGCACGTAGGCGGCAAACGGCAACAGCAGCATGAACACCACATGCGTCGCTGGATCGTCCCAGCCCCGGGCGATCATCCAGGCACGCAAGCGCCCCACCAGCCAGCTGAGGCCCACGCCAACCGCAAGCCCGCCGATGGCTACCAGCACGAACGTCAGGCTGGCATCGGTCAACGAAAATACCCCGGTAATGGCAGCTGCCAACGCGAACTTGAACGTCACCAGGCCCGAAGCATCGTTCATCAGCGCTTCGCCCTGGAGCATATGCATCAAGGGGGTTGGCAGGCGATCCTGGGTAATCGCCGAAACCGCCACCGCATCAGTGGGCGAGAGCACCGCGGCCAGGGCGAACGCTACCGGCAGTGGAATGCTTGGCAGGATCCAGTGAATGAAGTACCCCGCCCCCACCACGGTGAACAGCACCAACCCCACGGCCAAGGCCACCACCGGGCCACGAATGCGCCAGAGCTCACGCTTGGGGATGCGCCAGCCATCGGCGAACAGCAGCGGCGGCAGGAACAGAAACAGGAACAGCTCGGGATCGAGGGCCACATGCAGCCCAAGCGTGGGCCAGGCCAGCAGCGCGCCGGCCGCGATCTGCACCAGCGGCAAGGGCAGCGGCACCATGCGTCCGACCAGCTTGGAAAGGCTCACCAGCATCAGCAGGATAAGAACGGTATAGGCTGACTGCATTGACAAGACTTCCTGTATGAAAGCAGACACGAAAAAAAGGGCCAGACTTCGCCCTTGAAACAATATGTTAGCGGCGAGCGGTGATGATGCACCGCTGAACCATGGTCGAACGCCACCCGGGAATATGTAACACAATACTACCTGAGAGGTCGTGACACAGATCGATCGCCTAGCCGGACAGCAAGCCGTGGCGCCAGGCCCATCGATACCGCATAATCGCCCCACCCATTCTTCAAGGAGTATCGGGGACGCCAGGTCCGGCCCGGCAGCCCCAGGCATTCAATGGCTTACACTCTCTACGGCATCAAAGCCTGCGACACCATGAAAAAGGCCCGCACCTGGCTTGAAGAACAGGCCATCGGTTACGCGTTCCACGACTACAAGACCCAAGGCATCGACCGTGACAGCCTCGAGCGCTGGTGCGACGAGCACGGCTGGGAAGTCGTGCTGAACCGCGCCGGCACCACCTTCCGCAAGCTCGACGAGGCCAGCAAGGCCGACCTGAACCAGGCAAAGGCCATCGAGCTGATGCTGGCTCAACCGTCGATGATCAAGCGCCCGGTGCTCGATCTGGGTGACCGCACCCTGGTGGGCTTCAAGCCCGACCTGTACGCCGCGGCACTGGCCTGATTCCGCTCCACACCCTATTTCGCACGAGGTAATTGCATGTCCACCACTCTGTTCAGCCTGGCCTTCGGTGTCGGCACCCAGAACCGCCAGGGCACCTGGCTGGAAGTCTTCTACGCTCAGCCCCTGCTCAACCCGTCCACCGAGCTGGTCGCGGCCGTCGCTCCGATCCTCGGTTACGAAGGCGGCAACCAGGCGATCGCCTTCAGCCCGGCCCAGGCCGCCCAGCTCGCCGACGCGGTCAAGGGCGTGGATGCCACCCAGCACGCATTGCTGACCCGCCTGGCCGAAAGCCACAAGCCGCTGGTCGCCACCCTGCTCGCCGAAGACGGCGCGCTGACCTCGACCCCAGAGGCCTACCTCAAGCTGCACCTGCTGTCGCACCGCCTGGTCAAGCCGCACGGCGTTTCCCTGGCCGGCATCTTCCCGCTGCTGCCGAACGTGGCCTGGACCAACCAGGGTGCCATCGACCTGGCCGAACTGGCCGAGCAGCAACTGGAAGCACGCCTGAAGGGCGAACTGCTGGAAGTGTTCTCGGTGGACAAGTTCCCGAAGATGACCGACTACGTGGTCCCGAGCGGCGTGCGTATCGCCGACACCGCCCGCGTGCGCCTGGGCGCCTATATCGGTGAAGGCACCACCATCATGCACGAAGGCTTCGTCAACTTTAACGCTGGCACCGAAGGCCCGGGCATGATCGAAGGCCGTGTCTCGGCAGGCGTGTTCGTCGGCAAGGGCTCGGACCTGGGTGGTGGTTGCTCGACCATGGGCACCCTGTCCGGTGGCGGCAACATCGTCATCAAGGTTGGCGAAGGCTGCCTGATCGGCGCCAACGCTGGTATCGGTATCCCGCTGGGCGACCGCAACACTGTCGAAGCCGGCCTTTACATCACCGCTGGCACCAAGGTGAACCTGCTCGACGAGCACAATGAGCTGGTCAAGGTGGTCAAGGCCCGTGACCTGGCCGGCCAGACCGACCTGCTGTTCCGTCGCAACTCGCTCAACGGCGCAGTCGAGTGCAAGACCCACAAGTCGGCCATCGAGCTGAACGAGGCGCTGCACGCACACAACTGAGAACCTTGCAGGCCTCTGTAGAAGCGGGCTTGCCCGCGATCAGCGGACTCTCGGCGTCTGAGATGTTAAGATCGGGTCTGGCACCACGCCAGACCCGATTTTCATTCCAGGCCCCGCGATCATGTTCCAGCCCTCCCCCTGGCGTGCCGACTTTCCCGCCATCACCGCCCTGCAACGGCAGCACCAGACCTACCTGGACAGCGCCGCCACAACGCAGAAACCCCAAGCCCTGCTCGAGGCCCTGAGCCACTACTACAGCCATGGTGCAGCCAATGTGCACCGCGCCCAGCACCTGCCTGGCGCGCTGGCGACCCAGGCATTCGAGACCAGCCGCGACAAGGTTGCTGCCTGGCTCAACGCCGCTGACTCCCGGCAGATCATCTTCACCCACGGCGCCACCTCGGCGCTCAACCTGCTGGCATACGGGCTGGAGCATGGCTTCGAAGCCGGCGACGAAATCGCCGTCAGCGCGCTGGAGCACCACGCCAACCTGCTGCCCTGGCAACAATTGGCGCGGCGCCGCAATCTGCGCCTGGTAGTGCTGCCGCTGGACGAACATGGCCGGATCGACCTCGACCAGGCCCTGCAACTGATCGGCCCACGTACCCGCCTGGTAGCCCTCAGCCAGTTGTCCAACGTCCTCGGGACCTGGCAGCCCCTGCCAGCACTGCTCGCTCATGCCCGCGCCCAAGGCGCTCTGAGCGTGGTCGATGGCGCCCAGGGCGTGGTTCATGGCCGCCACGACGTGCAGCAACTGGGCTGCGATTTCTACGTATTTTCCAGCCACAAGCTATATGGCCCGGATGGGGTTGGCGCGCTCTATGGCCGCACAGAGGCCCTGGCACGGCTGCGCCACTGGCAGTTCGGCGGCGAGATGGTGCAACTGGCCGACTACCACGAGGCAAGCTTTCGTCCCGCGCCACTGGGCTTCGAGGCGGGCACGCCGCCGATCGCCAGTGTCATCGGCCTGGGCGCGACCCTCGATTACCTTGCCAGCCTCGATCCTGCGGCCGTGGCAGCCCACGAAGCCAGCCTGCACCAGCACCTGGTGCGCGGCCTGGCCGACCGCGAAGGCGTGCGCATGCTCGGCACCCCACAGAGCGCACTGGCCAGTTTCGTCATCGATGGCGTGCACAACGCCGATATCGCCCACCTGCTGACCGAACAAGGGATCGCAGTGCGCGCCGGCCACCATTGCGCGATGCCATTGCTCAAGGGACTGGGGCTGGAAGGCGCGATCCGCGTTTCGCTGGGGCTGTACAACGACAGCGACGACCTGCAGCGCTTCTTCGATGCGCTCGACCAGGGCCTGGAGCTGCTGCGGTGAGCCTGCCTGCCGACGCCCAGCAGGCACTGGACACCTTCACCCAGGCAAAAGGCTGGGAACAGCGCGCACGCCTGTTGATGCAGATAGGCGATCGCCTGGAGCCACTGGACGAGTCTGACAAGACCGACGCCAACCGCGTACATGGCTGCGAAAGCCTGGTCTGGTTGGTGGCTGGCCAGGTCGACGGACAGTGGCGCTTCAGGGCCACCAGCGATGCCCGGCTGCTGCGCGGTCTACTGGCGCTGCTGCTGGTGCGAGTACAGGGGCTGGACAGCGAAGCGTTGGCCGCGTTGGACCTGCGTGCGTGGTTCACACAACTGGGGCTGGAGCGGCAGCTCTCGCCTTCACGCAGCAATGGGCTGCATGCGGTGTTGTTGCGGATGACGGAGTTGGTGACCAACCCTTGAGTCGGCAGCACGTGCTTCGCGGATAAATCCAGCCCCTGTGGGAGCGGGTTTACCCGCGAAGAGCCCGCGCGCTTATTGCGCCTTGACCCGCTCCGAGGGCCGCCGCGCCCCCGCCACCAGCTTCTCCACCGCCTTGCTCACGGCCACCATGCCGAAGGTCGCGGTGACCATCATCACCGCGCCGAAGCCCCCCGAGCAATCCAGGCGCACGCCTTCCCCCACGAAGCTCTTCTGCAGGCAAACACTGCCATCGCCCTTGGGGTAGCGCAGTTGCTCGCTGGAGAACACACAGGGCACCCCGTAATTACGGCTGACATTGCGCGAGAAGTTGTAGTCCCGGCGCAAGGTGGAACGTACCCGCGACGCCAGTGGGTCGTTGAAGGTCTTGTTGAGGTCGCCAATCTGGATCTGGGTCGGATCGATCTGGCCGCCCGCACCACCTGTGGTGACAATGGCAATCTTGCGTCGGCGGCACCAGGCGATCAGCGCGGCCTTGGCCTGCACGCTGTCGATACAGTCGATCACGCAATCCAGCGACTCGGTGATGTATTCGAGCATGGTGTCACGGGTGACGAAGTCAGCGACCGCATGCACGGTGCAGGCCGGGTTGATCGCACGCAGGCGCTCGGCCATGACCTCGACCTTCGAGCGCCCCACCTGCCCCTCCAGTGCATGGGCCTGGCGATTGGTGTTGCTGACGCAGACATCGTCCAGATCGAACAGGCTGATTTCACCCACGCCGCTGCGCGCCAGGGCTTCCGCCGCCCAGGAACCCACGCCGCCGATGCCGACGACTGCCACGTGGGCCTGACGCAGGCGTTGCAGGCCGTCATCGCCGTACAGCCGGGCGACACCGGCAAAGCGTGGATCTTCTGTGCTCATGTTCATACCCCGAAAAAACCGGCGCGCATTATATGCCATGCGGACACGCCGGTGCGGGCTTGTCGACATGAGGGGTGTCTTGGCGCGGCGCGCGTTCATTAGGAAACAGCCTACCAATCCTGCTTTAATGTCTTATCAAACAAGCAGATCTGGACGACAACAGAGCGGGATCCACGACGCGAGCTTCCCGCTCCCTGCCTCGGAAACTGAATCACCTATGTCATCACGCAAATTCGGTCTCAACCTGGTAGTGGTGCTGGCCATTGCCGCGCTGTTCACCGGCTTCTGGGCGCTGATCAACCGCCCGGTGTCGGCCCCTGCCTGGCCAGAACAGATCTCCGGCTTCTCCTACTCACCCTTCCGTCTCGGTGAAAGCCCGCAAAAGGGCCAGTACCCCAGCGAAGACGAGATGCGTCAGGATCTGGAGCAACTCAGCAAGCTCACCGACAGCATCCGTATCTACACCGTCGAGGGCACCCAGGCGGAGATTCCGCACCTGGCCGAGGAGCTGGGTCTGCGTGTGACCCTGGGCATCTGGATCAGTACAGACCTGGAGCGCAACGAGCGCGAGATCGAAAAAGCCATCGGCCTGGCCAACAGCTCGCGCAGCGTGGTGCGAGTGGTGGTGGGCAACGAAGCACTGTTCCGCGAAGAAATCACGCCAGAGGCGCTGATCAATTACCTGGACCGAGTGCGGGCCGCAGTCAAAGTCCCCGTTACCACCAGTGAGCAATGGCACATCTGGAAAGAGCATCCGGAACTGGCCAAGCACGTCGACCTCATCGCCGCGCACATCCTGCCTTACTGGGAGTTCGTACCGGTGGGCGACTCGATCCAGTTCGTACTCGACCGCGCCCGCGACCTCAAGCGCCAGTTCCCGCGCAAACCCTTGCTGCTGTCGGAAGTGGGCTGGCCGAGCAATGGCCGCATGCGCGGCGGCGCCGATGCGACCCAGGCCGACCAGGCGATCTACCTGCGCACCCTGGTCAACACCTTGAACCGCCGCGGCTTCAACTACTTCGTGATCGAAGCCTACGACCAACCCTGGAAAGCCAGCGACGAAGGCTCGGTGGGCGCCTACTGGGGCGTGTTCAACGCCGAACGCCAGCAGAAATTCAACTTCGAAGGGCCGGTGGTCGCCATTCCACAATGGCGAGCCCTGGCCGTGGCTTCGGTGGTGCTGGCGATGATCGCCCTGACCGTGCTGCTGATCGACGGCTCGGCCCTGCGCCAACGCGGACGCACTTTCCTGACCTTCATCACCTTCCTCTGCGGGTCGGTGCTGGTGTGGATCGCCTACGACTACAGCCAGCAGTACAGCACCTGGTTCAGCCTGACCGTAGGCTTGCTTCTGGCCCTCGGCGCCATCGGCGTGTTCATCGTCTTGCTCACCGAGGCCCACGAGCTGGCCGAGGCCGTATGGATTCACAAGCGACGACGCGAGTTCCTGCCGGTGCAGGGCGACGCTGCGTACCGGCCCAAGGTCTCGGTGCACGTGCCGTGCTACAACGAGCCACCGGAGATGGTGAAACAGACCCTCGACGCCCTCGCCGCCCTGGACTATCCAGACTACGAAGTATTGGTGATCGACAACAACACCAAGGACCCGGCCGTGTGGGAGCCGCTCAAGGCCCACTGCGAGAAACTCGGCGAGCGCTTCAGGTTCTTCCATGTGGCCCCGCTGGCGGGCTTCAAGGGCGGCGCACTGAATTACCTGATCCCGCACACCGCCAAAGACGCCGAGGTGATCGCGGTGATCGACTCGGACTACTGCGTCGACCGCAACTGGCTCAAGCACATGGTTCCGCACTTCGCCGACCCGAAGATCGCCGTGGTGCAGTCGCCGCAGGACTACCGCGACCAGTACGAGAGCGCCTTCAAGAAGCTGTGCTACAGCGAATACAAGGGCTTCTTCCACATCGGCATGGTCACCCGCAACGACCGTGACGCGATCATCCAGCACGGCACCATGACCATGACCCGGCGCAGCGTGCTCGAAGAGCTGGGCTGGGCCGAATGGTGCATCTGCGAGGATGCCGAGCTGGGCCTGCGAGTGTTCGAGAAGGGGCTGTCGGCTGCCTACGCCCACAACAGCTATGGCAAGGGCCTGATGCCCGACACCTTCATCGACTTCAAGAAACAGCGTTTCCGCTGGGCCTACGGTGCGATCCAGATCATCAAGCATCACGCCGGCGCCCTGCTGCGCGGCAGGAACAGCGAGCTGACCCGTGGCCAGCGCTACCACTTCCTGGCTGGCTGGCTGCCATGGATCGCCGATGGCATGAACATTTTCTTCACCGTCGGCGCACTGTTGTGGTCGGCGGCGATGATCATCGTGCCGCATCGCGTCGATCCACCGCTGATGATCTTTGCCATCCCGCCGCTGGCGCTGTTCTTCTTCAAGGTCGGCAAGATCGTCTTCCTCTACCGCCGTGCGGTGGGGGTCAACATGAAGGACGCCTTCGCCGCCGCCCTGGCCGGCCTGGCGTTGTCGCACACCATCGCCAAGGCGGTGCTGTACGGCTTCTTCACCAGCAGCATGCCGTTCTTCCGCACCCCCAAGAACGCCGACAGCCATGGCGTGCTGGTGGCGATCTCCGAGGCGCGCGAAGAACTGTTCATCATGTTGCTGCTGTGGAGCGCCGCGGCCGGGATCTACCTGGTGCAAGGGCTGCCCAGTTCCGACATGCGCTTCTGGGTAGCGATGCTGCTGGTGCAGTCGCTGCCTTACCTGGCGGCATTGGTGATGGCGTTGCTGTCGTCGCTGCCCAAGCCTGGAGAAAAGGCCGCCGAACCGCAGCAGGCCTGATGTAGCGGGGGCTGCTTGGCAGCCCATTCGCGGGCAAGCCCGCTCCTACAGGTACCGCACCGGTGCTGTGGACCGTGCATGGGCTGGCAGGGGCGAACCACCGCTGCGACTTGCTGGCGAATGGGCCGTGAAGCCTGAAATCATTTGATATAAGATAACGCCCCCAAGATTTCCCGCCTTGCCTTGCCCCGGAGTCCCCCATGACGGCCCCAGCCGAGCTCTCGCCCACCCTTCAACTGGCCTGCGACCTGATCCGTCGCCCCTCGGTGACGCCGGTCGATGCCGACTGCCAGACCCAGATGATGAACCGCCTGGGTGCCGTCGGCTTCCAGCTCGAGCCGATGCGCTTCGAGGACGTCGACAACTTCTGGGCCACCCATGGCAACCAGGACGGCCCGGTGCTGTGCTTCGCCGGTCACACCGACGTGGTGCCCACCGGCCCCGTGCAGCAATGGCAGCATGAGCCTTTCGACGCGCTGATCGACGCCGACGGCATGCTCTGCGGCCGCGGTGCTGCCGACATGAAAGGCAGCCTGGCCTCGATGGTGATCGCCAGTGAGCGCTTCGTGAACGATTACCCCAATCACCGCGGCAAGGTGGCTTTCCTCATCACCAGTGACGAGGAAGGTCCGGCGCATCACGGCACCAAAGCGGTGGTCGAATTGCTCAAGGCCCGCAACGAGCGCCTGGACTGGTGCATCGTCGGCGAGCCGTCGAGCACCACGCTGCTCGGGGACGTGGTCAAGAACGGCCGTCGCGGCTCGCTCGGCGCCAAGCTGACCGTGCGCGGCAAGCAGGGTCACGTGGCCTACCCGCACCTGGCCCGCAACCCGATCCACCTGGCCGCACCGGCCCTGGCAGAACTTGCCGCCGAGCACTGGGACGAGGGCAATGCCTTCTTCCCGCCGACCAGCTTCCAGATCTCCAACCTCAACTCCGGCACCGGCGCCACCAACGTGGTCCCGGGCGACCTGGTCGCGCTGTTCAACTTCCGCTTCTCCACCGAGTCGACCGTCGAAGGCCTGCAGCAGCGGGTCGCGACGATCCTCGACAAGCACCAGCTGGACTGGTCGATCGACTGGGCGCTGTCGGGCCTGCCGTTCCTCACCGAACCGGGTGAGCTGCTCGATGCGGTGTCATCGAGCATCAAGGCCGTCACCGGTCGCGACACCCAGCCGTCCACCAGCGGCGGCACCTCCGATGGCCGCTTCATCGCCACCATGGGCACCCAGGTGGTCGAACTGGGTCCGGTCAACGCCACCATCCACCAGGTGGACGAGCGTATCCTGGCCAGCGACCTGGACCTGCTGACCGAAATCTACTACCAAACCCTGGTGCGGTTGCTCGCCTGATGCTTGCCTGCCCCCTCTGCCAGGCGCCGCTGGCGCAGCTCGACAACGGCGTGGCCTGCCCTGCCGGCCACCGCTTCGACCGCGCCCGCCAAGGCTACCTGAACCTGCTGCCAGTACAGCACAAGAACAGCCGCGACCCGGGCGACAATCAAGCGATGGTCGAGGCCCGCCGCGACTTCCTCGACGCCGGTCACTACGCTCCGGTAGCCGCGCGCCTGGCGCAACTGGCCGCCGAGCGCCAGCCTGCAACGTGGCTCGACATCGGCTGCGGCGAGGGCTATTACACCGCGCAGATCGCCCAGGCGCTGCCAACGGCAGACGGCTATGCCCTGGACATCTCCCGCGAGGCAGTCAAGCGCGCCTGCCGCCGCGCGCCGCAGTTGACCTGGATGGTCGCCAGCATGGCTCGAGTGCCGATGGTGGACGCCAGTTGCAACTTCATCGCCAGTGTCTTCAGCCCGCTGGACTGGGCAGAAGCCAAGCGCCTGCTCGCCCCAGGTGGCGGCCTGATGCGGGTCGGACCGACCAGCGGCCACCTGATGGAGTTGCGCCAGATGCTCTACGATGAAGTGCGCCCCTACGCCGACGACAAGCACCTGGCCTTGGTCCCGGACGGCATGCAGCACGCCCACGGCGAGGTGCTCGAGTTCACCCTGACACTGCGCGAAGGCAAAGCCCGCGCGGACCTGCTGGCGATGACCCCGCACGGCTGGCGCGCCAGCGCCGAGAAACGTGCCAGCGTGATCGAGCAGCCTGAGCCGTTCGACGTCACGGTTTCCATGCGTTATGACTATTTCGTGCGCCAAGACTGAGCACACCCGGAGCCCTGAAATGCGCCAACCCGATATCGAGATCTACCTCAAGGACGCCGACGTCGATCACAAGCAGATCGCCGACTGGCTGACCCAGGCCTTGGGCCCATGCAGCGAATGGAAACAGAAAGGCCAGACCTTCAAGTGCACAGCCGGTAACATTCCGGTCACCTGGTTACCCAAGGCTGTAGGGAAATGGAACAGCCTGTACCTGGAAAGCGATCAGACGCCGTGGGCCGATGATGTCGCTTGCGCCCGCGCCGCCTTCGCTGCGCTCAATGTCGAAGTGCGCTGCGCGCCGGGCAGTTGGGTCGAGGAGGATGGTGAAGAGGATGCCGATCGCTGGATCCGCATCAGCGCCGACGGTGAAGAGGAAATCACCTGGCGCACCAGCTGAAAAAGCTCGCATCAGGCTGCAAGTTCCACGGACAACCTGCAGCTTGAAGCGTGCCGACTAGGTGTCAGAGACCGACCACGTCCTCTGCCTGCAGGCCTTTCTGGCCCTGCACCAGGGAGTATTCGACCTGCTGTCCCTCGACCAGGGTACGATGCCCCTCACCGCGGATCGCACGATAGTGGACGAACACATCCGCTCCTCCGTCGCGCTGAATGAAGCCAAAACCCTTGGCATCGTTGAACCACTTCACATTCCCAGTCTCACGAGACGACATCTGAAACACTCCGGATTTTTATTTTGAAGATCGCCTTGCAGGCACAGGGTCTCCTCCCTGTGCCGACACTGCTTGAGGAAATTTCCTGCAAGGTGCGGACCGAGTATATGACAGACAACAAAAAAATTTGATGACTGGCCCGTGGATGGCCGATTTTTGCTGAACTTATGCAGATACAGCAGCCTAACTTGCTGGTATATCACCTGATACATTTTCCAGGGCAGACACCCCATGACCCGTTCCCCCCTGCGTCGCCTGATCTTCGGCGCCCTGCGTCGCGTGCTCTATCTGTGGGTGCGATCCGAAACCATCAATCAGTCTTCGCTGACGCTCAAGCTCGACCGCAGCCGCCCGGTGTTCTATGCCTTGCCCTCGCCGTCGCTCACTGACCTGGCGGTGGTCGACCGCGAATGCACCAAAGCGGGGCTGCCACGCCCCGTGTTGCCCGTTGCCGTTGGGCCGCTGCACGAACCTGCGGCGTTCTTCTACCTCACCCCAGACCCGGACTGGCTAGGCCGCCAGGACAAACGCGGCGCGCCCCCCACCCTGGAGCGCCTGATCGCGGCCATTGGCGAGCATGCCGAAGAGGATGCGCAAATCATTCCGGTCAGCGTGTTCTGGGGGCAGACCCCGGCCAGCGAATCCAGCCCGTGGAAACTGTTGTTCGCCGACAGCTGGGCAGTCACCGGCCGTCTGCGCCGGCTGCTCAGTGTGTTGATCCTCGGCCGCAAGACCCGCGTGCAGTTCTCCGCGCCGATCCACCTGCGTGAACTGGTGCAGCACAACAAGGGCCAGGAGCGTACCGTGCGCATGGCCCAGCGCCTGCTGCGCGTGCATTTTCGCAACCTCAAGACCGCAGTGATCGGGCCGGACATCTCGCACCGACGCAACCTGGTCAAGGGCCTGGTCCATGACCCGCTGGTACGCCAAGCGATCAGCGATGAAGCCGAGCGCGAGAAGATCCCTTACGCCAAGGCCGAGGCCAAGGCGCTGCACTACGGCAACGAGATCGCCTCGGACTACACCTACACCGCGATCCGCTTCCTGGAAGTGGTGCTGAGCTGGTTCTGGAACAAGATCTACGACGGCATCAAGGTCAACCACATCGAACAGGTGCAAGGCATCGCTCCGGGCCACGAAGTGATCTACGTGCCGTGCCATCGCAGCCACATCGACTACCTGCTGCTGTCGTACCTGTTGTTCCGCAATGGTCTGACGCCGCCGCACATCGCCGCCGGCATCAACCTCAACATGCCGGTGATCGGCGGCCTGTTGCGCCGCGGTGGTGCGTTCTTCATGCGCCGGACGTTCAAGGGTAACCCGTTGTACACCGCAGTGTTCAACGAGTACCTGCACACCTTGTTCACCAAGGGTTTCCCGGTGGAGTACTTCGTCGAGGGCGGACGCTCGCGGACCGGGCGCATGCTGCAGCCACGCCCGGGCATGCTGGCGATCACCCTGCGCAGCTTCCTGCGTTCCTCGCGCACGCCGATCGTCTTCGTGCCGGTCTATATCGGCTATGAACGCGTACTCGAAGGCCGTACCTACCTGGGAGAGCTGCGTGGTGCGAGCAAGAAGAAAGAGTCGATTTTCGACATCTTCAAGGTCATCGGCGCCCTCAAGCAACGCTTCGGCCAGGTCTATGTCAACTTCGGCGAACCGATCCGCCTGGGCGCGTTCCTGGACCAGCAGCAACCTGGCTGGCGCGAGCAAGACCTTGCCCCGCAGTTCCGCCCGGCCTGGCTCAACGACACCACCACACGCCTGGGCCAGACGGTTGCCCAACACCTGAACGGTGCGGCAGCCATCAACCCGGTCAACCTGGTAGCCCTCGCGCTGCTCTCGACCAGCCGCCTGGCGCTCGACGAGCGCGCCCTGATTCGTGTGCTCGACCTCTACCTGGCCCTGCTGCGCCAGGTGCCCTACTCAAGCCACGTGACCCTGCCCGAAGGTGACGGCAAGGCGCTGATCGAACATGTCAGGGGCATGGAGTTGCTGGCCGAACAGAAGGACGCCCTGGGGCGTATCCTCTACCTGGACGAAGCCAATGCGGTGCTGATGACCTATTACCGCAACAACGTCCTGCACATCTTCGCCCTGCCAGCGCTGCTCGCCAGTTTCTTCCTCAGCAGCTCGCGGATGAGTCGCGAACTGGTGGGGCAATATGTCCAGGCGCTGTACCCGTACCTGCAGGCCGAACTGTTCCTGCGCTGGACGCCGGAGCAACTCGACGAGGCCATCGACCAATGGCTGAGCGCACTGGTCGAGCAAGGCCTGCTGCGCTTCGAGAACGGCATGTACCTGCGTCCGGCGCCCAGCTCGCGCCAGTTCGTGCTGCTCACCCTGTTGGCCCGCGCCATCACCCAGACGCTACAGCGTTTCTACATGGCCACTTCGCTGCTGCTCAACAGTGGCCAGCACAGCCTGAACGCCGAAGAGCTGGAAGACCTGTGCGTGATGATGGCCCAGCGCCTGTCGATCCTGCATGGGCTCAATGCCCCGGAGTTCTTCGACAAGACCCTGTTCCGCCACTTCATCCAGACCCTGGTGCGTGAAGGCGTGCTGCTGCCCGATGGCAATGGCAAGCTTGGCTACCACGACAAACTCGCCGAGCTGGCCGAAGGCGTCGCCAAGCGGGTGCTGTCGGCGGAGCTGCGCTTGTCGATCCGGCAGGTGGCGCTGCATCGGGACGAACACGAGAAGAGCTCTCACGTCTAAAACCTGGCTGCAGCAACAACGATAAAACCTGCAGGAGTTCCCTCTCGTCGGGTTATCACCGTCCTGCAAATACTGGTTTGGCTCGCTGACCGTCAGCGAACCAAACCAGTATTTGCAGGAGAATCAGTGCTCATGAGCAACGAACACATCGTCAAAGTACACGGGTGCGTGAGTATCGGCGACCTGCCGATCTTCACAGCGCAACACATGGAGATATTGGTCAGCCTCAGCCGGCCCGGCATCCACACTCTGGACGGCACGCTGGCCTACTGCATCAACACATACACCAACGCATCGACCCACTACACGCTGCTGGTCGATATCCGGCGATTGAGCCCCGGTGAAAATCTGGATCTCGAAGCGATCATCTCTGTCGGCTATGGCGAAGGCGCGGAAAAGGCCCGCGCCAAAATAAGCATCACGCTCGACCACGAAACGCCAAGCGTGGAACACCACCTGCAGATCGGAAACGCCACCACCAGTGCCGTCGAGCTTGCTCAGACCACCGGCGCAGTAGCCATTCCGGCGCTCGATGCAACAGGCCCCCTGCGCCTCATCGTCTCGCTGCACCAGAGGCAAAACAACATCTACACCAGGATTGCAGAGAATGCCTACCAGATTGACGGGCAGCAGCAACCGTTCTCGTTATACTTCGATCCTGCCGTACTGGATCCCGAACAGCAGACAGGCTTTCACATCGATGTGTACGACGCCTCGAACACCCTGTTGTGTGGTTACCGGAAAAGGAACATCGACCCGCTGAGCCTGGGTGTACAGCCGAACATCAAGTTGAAGCGCCCGAAAAAACCGATTTGACGAACCTGCCTCGCCCACGGGTCCACAGTCCTGCCAGAACAGCGACAAGCTTGCCTGGCAGGCTCAAGAATCTTGGAGATCTCATGAAAAAGCTGTTGCTGTTATCTGCTTTCGCACTGCTCGCAGCCTGCTCCAGTCACGCCCCGTCCAACCAAGCCAGCCTGGAAGGCGAAGTCTTCTACCTGCAGCGCATTGCCCTGCCGCCTGCCGCCACGCTCAGCGTGAGCCTGCAGGATGTCTCGCTGATGGACGCCCCGGCCGTCACCCTGGCCAGCCAGTCAGGTCCGGTCAAAGGCAACGTGCCACTGCCGTTCCAGCTCAGCTACGACCCAGCCAAGGTCCAACCGGGTCATCGCTACGCCGTCAGCGCGCGTATCGAGCTCGATGGCAAGTTGCTGTTCATCAACACCGAACACCACGGCGTCCGACTCGACGGCAGCGACCCGCAACCTGTGCGGATCAAAGTCGATCAGGTGCGCTGATTCCGCTTCATTTCTGCCCATAAGGAAGTCCCCATGATTCGCTCCTCCTTGCGCTTCACTACCCTGTGCGCCGGCTTGCTGCTGTCGGCCAGCGCCCTGGCCCTGTCGCTTGGCGACCTGTCCCAGAGCGACGCCTCCGGCGGCCTCAAGGACGCCCTGACTCAGGGCGCGCAGATTGCCGTCAAGCAGTTGAGCACCCCAGGGGGCTTCAACAACAACCCTGACGTGCGCATCGAACTGCCCGGCAACCTGGGCAAGGCCGCCAAAGCGATGAAGATGTTTGGCAAGGGCGATCAGGTCGATGCCCTGGAAAACAGCATGAACAAGGCTGCTGAGGCTGCCGTGCCACAAGCCCAGGCGATTCTCGTGGATGCGGTGAAAAAGATGACCGTCACCGATGCCAAGGGCATCCTCAGCGGTGGTGAGGATTCGGCCACCCAGTACCTGAACAAGAGCAGCCGCGAGCAGATTCGCGCCAAGTTCCTGCCGATCGTCAAGCAGGCTACCGACAAGGTCGGTCTGGCCCAGCAGTACAACAGCTTCGCCGGCCAGGCCAAGGGGCTGGGCCTGATCAAGGACGACGCCAATATCGAGAACTATGTGACCGAAAAGGCCCTGGATGGGCTGTTCGAAATGATTGCCAAGCAAGAACAGAGCATCCGCCAGAACCCGGCACAGGCCGCGACGAGCCTGGCCAAGAAAGTGTTCGGCGCACTCTGATTCGCCCAACGTCACTGCCTGAACGTGCATCGCGGGCAAACGCCCGCGATGCCACCCCAGCCCACGCCCATGGGCGCCGCCAGAACGACCATCCGGCGGTTTTGCGCAAAAGATCCCCCAGGCGGCACTTGCACGATCCGCGCACGGCTGCTTGAATCCAATTCGTCAGTCTTCATGTGACTCATCGGTCACTCATGGAGTCCAAGACGCCTTTTGCTGGCCACCCAGGGTCTCGATGCCTTGGGGCACGGCAGATCGCCCGCCTACAACAATACCCGTCGACCCGCACAACCGGGATCGGCACTGGGCCCCCGGTTTCACTTCAAGGCGAATGCCTACCTGTCATATGGAACGTGCACCCTAGGGTTCTGCGCAGCCATGTCGAGCGATCGATACGACTGAGCAGGCCACTAGATGACGCGAGTGCCCTTTTTGCGCCAGGAGTCGATGACATGAGGCCAGAAATCGCTGTACTTGATATCCAAGGTCAGTACCGGGTTTACACGGAGTTCTATCGCGCGGAAACGGCAGAGAAGACGATCGTCCTGATCAACGGCTCGCTGGCCACCACGGCATCTTTTGCCCAGACGGTGCGCAATCTGTATCCGCAATTCAACGTGGTGCTGTACGACCAGCCCTATGCCGGCAAGTCCAAGCCACACAACCGCCAGGAGCGTCTGCTCACGAAAGAGACCGAGGCGCATATCCTGCTGGAGCTGATCGAGCACTTCCGTGCCGATCACGTGATGTCGTTCTCCTGGGGCGGCGCGTGCACCCTGCTGGCACTGGCGCACCAGCCACGCCTGGTGAAGAAGGCGATCGTCAGTTCGTTCTCGCCGGTGATCAACGATCCGATGCGTGACTACCTGGAGCGCGGCTGCCAGTACCTGTCGGCCTGCGATCGCTATCAGGTCGGCAACCTGGTCAACGACACCATCGGCAAGCACCTGCCATCGCTGTTCAAGCGCTTCAACTACCGCCACGTAAGCAGCCTGGACAGCCACGAGTACGCACAGATGCACTTTCACATCAACCAGGTGCTGGATCATGATCTGGAGCGGGCATTGAAGGGCGCGCGCAACATCGATATTCCGGTGCTGTTCATCAACGGCGAACGTGACGAGTACACCACCGTCGAGGATGCCCGGCAGTTCAGCCGCCATGTGGGCAAGAGCCAGTTCAGCGTGATTCGCGATGCCGGCCACTTCCTCGACATGGAACACAAGACCGCCTGCGAGGATACCCGCAATGCCATGCTGGGTTTCCTCAAGCCAGCACGCGAGCCGCGCCAACGTTACACCTACGTGCAGGGGCAGCATGCGTTGGCCATCTGAGCGGCCCGGCGACCTGTGGCCGTTACCCGCCGGTTCAGGTCGTCGACAGGCTTTTTTACAACCCTGGGCTTCTCATGAGGCTTGGGTTCTGGTAAAAAGTCGCGCTGCGAAGCGGGTATAGTTTAGTGGCAAAACGAAAGCTTCCCAAGCTTTAGTTGAGGGTTCGATTCCCTCTACCCGCTCCAGATTCCTCGCCTGAAACCCCTGGTTTCAGCGCCCGTAAAAAGAGCCGTCGGCTCTTTTTTCGTTTCTGCATCTTCCATTGATCTGGCCCATGGCCGCCCCCTTGCCGATCCGCTTGAATGCGCGGCCGGATTTCGCTTGCAAGCGAGACGGCTTCGGGTGCATATCGCCTACTCTACCCAGAGACATTTCCAAGGGACTGCCCATGTTTCTCTCCCGCTGGTTGCCCGGCCTGGCCAACCTCCTGCACTACCGTCGCGAGTGGTTCCACGCCGACCTGCAGGCGGGCCTGTCGGTGGCCGCGATCCAGATCCCGATCGCCATCGCCTACGCGCAAATTGTTGGCCTGCCGCCGCAGTACGGCCTGTATGCCTGCGTACTGCCGATGATGGTCTACGCCCTGATCGGCAGCTCGCGGCAATTGATGGTCGGCCCCGATGCCGCCACTTGCGCAATGATCGCCGGGGCTGTGGCGCCCTTGGCAATGGGCGATCCGCAGCGCATCGCCGAATTGTCGGTGATCGTCACGGTACTGGTCGGGGTGATGCTGATCGCGGCGGGCCTGGCCCGCGCCGGGTTCATCGCCAGCTTCTTTTCGCGGCCGATCCTGATCGGCTACCTCAACGGTATCGGCCTGAGCCTGATTGCCGGACAACTGTCGAAAGTGGTCGGGTTCCGCATCGAGGGCGATGGCTTCGTGCTGAGTCTGATCAATTTCCTCGAGCGCCTGGGTGAGATCCACTGGCTGACCCTGGTCATCGGCCTCGGTGGCCTGGCCCTGCTGATCTGGCTGCCCAGGCGCTATCCGAGGTTGCCTGCGGCACTGGTGACTGTGGCAGTGTTCACCGTGCTCGCAGCCCTGTTCGGTCTCGACCGATTCGGCGTAGCGATCCTGGGCCCAGTGCCTGCGGGCATCCCGGAGCTGGCCTGGCCCCAGAGCAACCTGGCCGAAACCAAGAGCCTGCTGCGCGACGCGCTGGGTATCGCCACGGTCAGCTTCTGCAGCGCCATGCTCACCGCGCGCAGTTTCGCCGCGCGGCATGGCTACGCGATCAATGCCAACCACGAGTTCGTCGCCCTGGGTGTGAGCAACCTGGCCGCAGGCATCTCCCAGGGCTTCGCCATCAGCGGCGCGGACTCGCGCACCGCGGTCAACGACATGGTCGGTGGCAAGAGCCAGTTGGTGGGCATCATTGCCGCGCTGGTGATCGCGCTGATCCTGCTGTTCTTCACCGCTCCCATGGCCTGGATCCCCCAGGCCGCCCTGGGCGCCGTGCTGTTGATGGCCGGTTGGGGTCTGATCGACGTGAAGTCCCTGGGCAAGATCCGGCGCCTGAGCCGCTTCGAGTTCTGGCTGTGCCTGCTGACGACCATCGGCGTGCTTGGCCTGGGCGTGCTGCCAGGCATCGTCTTCGCCGTGACCCTGGCCATCCTGCGTCTGCTCTACACCATCTACCAACCCACCGATGCCGTGCTCGGCTGGGTACCGGGTATCGAAGGCCAGGTCGACGTACGCCAGCACCAGGACGCGCGCACGGTACCTGGCCTGGTGGTGTACCGCTTCGATGACGCGATCCTGTTCTTCAACGCCGACTACTTCAAGATGCGCCTGCTCGAAGCCCTGCAGCGCGAGCCCGGGCCCAAGGCTGTGCTGTTCGATGCCGAGGCCGTGACCAGCATCGACGTCAGCGGCATCGCCGCCCTGCGCGAAGTGCGCGACACCTTGCAAGCGCAAGGCGTGCACTTCGCCATCGCCCGCGCCCGCGGCACCTTCCTGCGCATGCTGGTGCGCTCGGGGATGGCGCGGGAGATGGAAGACAAGCTGCTGTTCGGCTCGGTCCGCGCCGGTATCCGCGCCTATCGGGTGTGGCGTAACAGGGAGCGGCGTGAGCAGGGAGCGGTATGACAGAAGCGGATTACATGAGGATCAGAACTCAGCACGGTGCGTAAATTACTTTCAGTCATTAGCGTGGGCACACCGCACCCGCAACGTGCGAGACACCCGTCCTCCATGACGCTGCCCTCCCAGCGCCTACGCCACTGACGTACTCCATGCTATGCTTTTCATCGAAACACCACTTTTCACCAAACGAGTCAAAGAACTGCTCGATGATGAGAGCTATCGACTTTTGCAACTCGCTCTTGCCACCTCCCCTACTGATGGTGACCTGATCGAGGGCACCGGAGGTTTACGCAAGATTCGAGTGGCAGCTAAAGGGCATGGAAAGCGCAGCGGTGCGAGGGTCATTTATTACCACTTCGTCTCCGCATCCCAAATCGCCATGCTCTACATCTATCCGAAAAACGTGCAAGTGGACCTCTGCGCAGAGCAACGCAAGGCACTGATGAAATTGATCACGCATTGGAGCCCAATATGAACCGGTTCTTCGACGAATTGATGGAAAGCGTCCAACAGATGGATGAGATCATTCACGGCAAACGCCAAGCTTCGCGCCAGTTCGAGGTGAATGCAGTACAAGTGAAGAGCATTCGCGAGTCAACAGGCCTGTCACAGGCCCGGTTCGCCGAAATGATCGATGTGCAGGTCGCCACTTTGCGTAACTGGGAGCAAGGCCGCAGAGAACCCACAGGCCCGGCAAAAGCCCTGTTACGTGCGATTTACAATGATCCTGATCATGTACTGAAGGCGCTTTCTCACTGACCCCCATACACGTTCCAAGAGCACTACCCGATGGCGCGCCGCCCTACGCCTGCGCCGCGCTCGCCATCCCCTTGCCGATCAGAGTGATCGATCCGCACAGCAAGCAGCCGGGTACTTCACCTGTTCCACCTCATGCACCTTGGCCAGCAAAAAATCGCGCCGTATGAGTGCGGGCTTGTCTCGCGATCACCGGCTAACCCGGTGTCCTCCATCGCGGTTCTTTTCACCGACAAGCCTGCGCCCACAGAGGCTTCATGCTGCTGTGATCAGTAACCCAGCGCCTTCAACAACTGCGCCTCGGCCGGTACCTGCGCACGCCCATAAAAACGCAGCAGTTCCCCGGCCCGGTTGGTGAAGATGCCATCCACCCCCGCCTTCATCGCCTTGTCGAAGTCCACCCGCTCATCGAGGGTGTACACATGCACCAGCAAGCCGCGCTCATGGCTGGCCTGGTTCATCCATGGCTTGATCAGGTCGGCATAGCTCTGCTCGCCCAGATTGCTGCGCACCGCCGAAGGCCCCGTACCGATGGCGCCACCGGCCTTGGCCGCATCCAGCCAACGGAGGAATTCCTCACGGTCTTTTGGTTCCTGGCGGGCATAGAACGCGGCCTTGTCCTGTTCAGCGGAATCGGCAAAATCCTTGCCCGACTTCGGCTCGATGCTGTCCTTGCCGATCCACAGCAGCAGGATCTTCGGCACCTGTGGCATCTGCTGGTGCAGCAGCGCCAGGCTGTTGCGATCGAACGTCTGCAGGATCACCCGGCCCGGCTTGTCGAGCCAGCCGCGAGCCTCGAGTTTTTCCTTGAGCTGCTTCTCGATGCCTGGAAATTGCTTGGGCACCTTGGTCTCGATGTACAGCCCCGGATGGCGCTCGGGGTTGCCTTCGGCGATATCGATCACTTCGTCCAGCGCCAGGATCTGCAGCTTGCCGAACGACTCACGGGCACGATCCGGGTAGGCCTTGTTGAACCAACTGCCGGCATCGAGCGACTTCAACTCGGCGAGGGTGAAATCGCTGACCGGGCTCTTCGCCCGCTCGGGGAAGCGCTCGGCCACATCGCTGGTACGCGCCAGCACATCGTCATGCACCACCACCAGCACGTTGTCGCGGGTGCGCTGCAGGTCGAGCTCCAGGTAGTCGGCGCCCAGTTCACGGGCCAGCAGATAGGCCGCTCGCGTCGATTCGGGGGCATCGAAGGAGGCGCCGCGGTGGGCGATCACCGCCGGATGGGGAACATGCTGGGCCTTGGCCAGGGAGGGGCCATCGCTGGCGCCAGCGTTCATCGCGCAAAGGAGCAGGGCCAGGCCCATTGCCGGAAGAGCAGGTATACGCATTCATCGATCCTCTTGGGCTGCGCGTTCAGAACGGAAGCTGCGCAGCTGATTCCTTGGAGACGCAAGCCTCTCACAGCTTGGATGACATGCTAAAGTCCCCGCGTTCACCCTTGCCCTACGGATGCGCGATGCCCTCTCTCGATTCCCAGCTGGCCAACTGGCCCGATCTCAACGCCCGCCACTCCTGCACCGCCCTGCTGGTGGGCAACGGCGCCAGTCGGGTGCTGTGGAAGCCGTTCGGCTACTTCTCGCTGTTCGAACAGGCGCAGCGCGCGGGACGCAAGAGCGGCCTGGCGATCAGCGACCAGGCGCTGTTCAAGGCCTTGGGCACCGAGCTGTTCGAACCGGTGCTGAGCACCCTGAACACCACGGTACGGGCCAACGCGGCCCTGGCGATCAACTCCACCGCGCCGCTGAACCGCTACTACTCGATCAAGGAAGCGTTGATCCACGCCACCCGGACGGTGCATCCGCCGCACACGCTGTTGTCGAGCGCCACCCTGGCGTCGATCAACGCCGCACTGCGCCAGTACCGCAGCGTCTACACCAGCAACTACGACCTGATCCTGCCCTGGGCCATCGAACATGCGCCACAAGGTTTCGCGCAGCTGTTCGATGACGAAGGTTTCTTCGATGTACGCCGCACCGCCAGCACCGGCACCCGGGTCCTGCACCTGCACGGTGGCATGCACCTGCTCAAGCTGCCCGATGGCAGCACGCGCCAGCGCAGCGCTGTCGGCAGCGAACTGCTCGACGGCTTCGCCGTGAACATCCCTGGCGAGGTGCCGCTGTTCGTCAATGAAGACCGCAGCGAGCAGAAGCTGCGGGCGATCCGCAACTCGGACTATCTGGCCTGGAGCCTCGCGCAGTTGGCCACCGAACACGACGGTCTATGCCTGTTCGGCCACCACCTGGACAGCAGCGACGAACACCTGCTGCAAGCCATTCACCAAGCCCGCCCCAAGCACTTGAGCATCGCCATCCGGCCTCTGAACGAAGCCTCGATCATCAACCAGAAGCAGCACTTTTCCAAGCGCTTCGCCGATCTTGCTGGCGTTTCCCTGCACTTCTTCGACGCCACCAGCCACCCGCTCGGCGCCGCGGAACTGGCACTGCCGGTGCCGTTGGCGCAAGCGCGACGTCACTGACAATTCATCCGCGGCGATCTGGTAAATGTAAATAATTCTCGATAAGATCCGCACCCTTTCCTTCCCAGGCCAGCCCGGAAAGCGTGCATGCAGCGCCTCAAGCCCGACCCAGCCACCCAGGACACCTGCCGCGGCTTCTATGCCGAGATCCTGCATTTCCTGCGCAAGCGCATGGACAATGCCAGTGACGCCGCCGACATGACCCAGGATGTCTTCACCCAATGGCTGGGCTACCGCGACCGGGCCAAAGTCGAGCAACCCCGCGCCTTTCTGTTCCAGGTGGCGCGCAACTTGCTGAGCGATCACTGGCGTCGGCAGAAGGTGCGCCATGCCGTGCTCGACGACCAGGCCCAGGACGAAACAGCGGCCGACAACGACCCGCTCGACCACGCCCAGCACGCGCAACGCCTGGATCAATTGCGTGAAGTGCTCGGCGAACTCTCGCCGCGGCGACGAGAAGCCCTTATGCTGCACCGCTTCGAAGGCCTGACCCAGGCACAGATCGCTGAACGCATGGACATTTCCGTAAGCATGGTCGAGAAGCACATCGCCGCCGCCCTGCTGCAATGCAAGCAACGGCTGGACAGTGACAATGGCAGGGAGCAGCCGCAATGAGCCTTATCGACGACATCGACCAGCGCCCGATCGACGCCCAGGCGGCCAGTTGGTTCACGCGCAACCGCAATACGCCGTCGCGTGAGGAGCGCAAGGCTTTCGCCCTGTGGATCCAGCACCCGGAGCATGCGCGCGCCTATCGGCAGTTCGAACAGCTGTGGGACGACCTGGCGGCGCTCAAGCAGGCCAGCCAGCCTGTCGCCCTGCCGATACGCCAGCCGCCGCGCTGGCGTCCGGCTCTGGCAATGGCTGCGGCGCTGCTGTGCGCGGTGCTGGCCGGCAACCTGGGCAGCACCGCTGCACCGATGCATCAGAACCTGGCGGCCAGCGACAGCATGCGCAGCCTGCGCCTGCCCGATGGCAGCCAGTTGTTCGTCAACGCCCAGACCCGCCTGCGCCTGGACTTCACCGCCGAACAACGATTGATCAGCCTCGAACACGGCCAGCTGTACATCGAGGTGGCACCCGACAAGGAGCGCCCGCTGTTCGTCGATGCCGGGAGTGCCCGCGTGCGCGTGGTCGGCACCGGCTTCGACCTGCGCCGCGGCGACCGCGAGCTGGCCCTGAGCGTGGCCCACGGCCAGGTCGTCTTCGAGACCTCGGGCGAACATCAGCCTGCGCTGCTGCTCGGTGCCGGACAACGCGTCACCTACGACCCGGCGCGCGGCACGCTGGTGCGCCAGGAGCTCGGAGAGCAGCCGGTGGCCGACTGGCGCGATGGCCACGTGAGCTTTCGCAACCGTGAGCTGGCGAGCCTGATCGACGAACTGAGCCTGTACCGCCAGCAACCGGTGCTGCTCGCCGATCCGAGCCTGGGCCGCTACAAGGTGTCGGGCAATCTCGATGTGCACGATCCCGATGCACTGCTCACCGCCCTGCCCGCGTTGCTCCCGGTAAAAACCACCCTGCTCGGCGACGGCCGCCTGCGCATCGAGCACCGTTCGAAATAAATTTGAGAATTTTTATCATTCGCAGGTGAGGGTTTTTCCCAACACCGCGTCTTCCTCCCCGCCTGCCGCGTGAACGGCGGGCTTTTTTCCGGCCATTTGCCGTTTGGGGGAATCCATGTTGCCTGCGTTGCGTCCGTTGAAAGCCTTGCCCACTCGTCCCACCCTGCTCGCCCTGTGCCTGGCCATCAGCCTGGCCGCCGAAGCCGCGCCGCAGCAGTTCGACCTGCCCGCCCAACCGCTGGCGCGCTCGCTGAGCCAACTGGCGCAGCAGGCCAAAGTCCAGCTGCTGTTCGACGAAGCCCTGCTGCACAACGCCCAGGCCCCGGCCCTGCAAGGTGCCTTCGAGGCGCAGGAGGCGATCGCCCGCCTGCTTGCCGGCAGCCGCTTCAGCATGGTGCGCATGGGCAACACGTACGTGGTGCGGCTCAACGAAGAGCAACCGCAGGCCGACAACAGCATCCAGCTCGGCGCCATGAGCATCGTCGGCGACGGCCAACAGATCGGACCGCAGAACGTCGGACGCTCGACCCTCAACCAGGAACAGATCGACCGCTACCAGCCCAGCAATATCCCCAGCGTGCTCGCCACTCTGCCAGGCGTGAACATGGGCGGCTCGGCCAAGCCGGGCGGGCAGACCATCAACATCTGGGGCCTGGGCGACGCCGAAGACGTGCCGATGACCGTCGACGGCGCCACCAAGAGCGGCTTCGAACGCTACCAGCAAGGCACGGTGTTCATCGAGCCGGAGCTGATCAAGCACATCGAGGTGGAAAAAGGCCCGCACTCGGTCAAGACCGGCAATGGCGGTTTCGGCGGCAGCGTCAACATGACCACCAAGGACGCCGGCGACCTGCTCCAGGAAGGGCGCAACAGCGGCGCGATGGTCAAGTACGGCTACGCCAGCAACGACCACCAGCAGGTGTACAGCTCGGCGCTGTTCGGTCGCACCGAGGATGGCCGCTTCGACGGCCTGGCGTACCTGACCAAGCGCGACGGCGGCGACATGAAGCTGGCCAGTAACATCCCCGATCCCCAAGGCCGCTACCCGATCAACCCCACGCGCCTGCCCAACAGCGCCCTCGACCTGGACGGCGCACTGTTCAAGGGCAACGTGCATTTCAACGAAGAGCACAGCCTGGGCTTCTCCTGGTCGCAGTCACAGAGCGAACGCTGGGCGCCGTTCTCGTCCACCGCCTACCCCACGCCGCCCACCGCCGCCGACATCAAGAAGTACGGCTACGAAGCGGCGCTCAAACGCTTCCTGGCCAACCGCACCACCACCGACACCACCTGGTCGACCACCTACACCTACCAGCCGATCGACAACCGCTGGGTCGACCTGGAAGTGAAGTACTCCGACTCCGACACCAAGCAGACCGACGAGCGCCTGGCCACGGCGTTCTTCCAGCCTGCCACCGGCGGGCGCAAGATGGACACCGAGTACCGCGACCGTATGCTCGCCGTGACCAACACCAGCCTGTTCGAGACCGGCGTGCTGGAGCACGCACTGACGGCGGGCGTGCAAGTGCGCCGCCACGACCGCGACACGCAGATGTGGATGCCGGGCGGCATCTACGACACGCCGCGCTACAACTACGGCCACTACCAGCCGTACTTCATGCCCAGCGGCAAGGTGCGGAGCCAGGGCTACTACCTGCAGGACGCCGTCACCCTGGGTGATGTGACCATCACCCCGTCGCTGCGCTACGACCAGGTGACCAACGAGGGCAAGCCCAACGATGCCCCGCTGTACAACAACCCGGCCGCCGGCCACGACTACAGCGACAAGACCTACAGCGGCTGGTCGCCACGTCTGTCGGTGTTCTGGAAGGTCACGCCCAACACCGCCCTGTTCGCCGACTACAGCAAGACCTGGCGGGCGCCGGTGCTGGACGAGCAGTACGAAGTCCAGGGCAGCGGCAGCCGCACCGCCACCAGCCGCAACCTGGACCCGGAGCGCATCACCGCCCTGCGCGTGGGCAGCGTGTTCGACTTCGACAACCTGGTGCTGGCCAACGACAGCGCCCAGGTGCGCACCACGCTGTTTCGCAACCACATCGAGGACGAGATCTTCAAGGCCACCGGCATCGGCTGCCCACAACAACTGGTCACCGGTGGCAGCATCGCCAACACCTGTGGCGGCGGACTGATGTCCAACTACCGCAACATTGGCGATGTGGTGATCAAGGGCTTCGAGGTCGAGAGCTTCTACGATTCGACCTACCTGTTCGGCTCGGCGTCGTTCTCCTGGATCACCGGCCGTCACCAGGGCGCCTACACCAACCCCTGGGGCCCGGATGTGTGGGCCAAGGATATTCCCGCGCCGAAATGGATCACCACGCTGGGGGTGAAGATTCCGGCCTGGGATGCGCGGATCGGCTGGACCGCGCAGTTCGTGCGCAAGACCGACCGCCTGCCAAGCGACAAATACTACGAGGGGCCGGCCAGCGTACTGGGTGACCGTTACTACGATCAGTTCGCCAACAGCAGCTACCAGATCCACGGCCTGTTCGCCAACTGGAAGCCGCAGCAGGCCTACCTGAAAGGTACCGAGGTCAACCTGACGGTGGACAACCTGTTCAACGAGTCGGCCCGACCGGAGCTGTCGGGGGAGAATGCGCTGATGCAAGGGCGCAATGCCAAGATCAGCGTGACGCGGTTCTTCTGATTGTCGCCAGTCGCGGTGGGGGCGAGCTTGTCGGGGCGCCGAACCACCGCGAACAGCCGCGCTGAGCTTTTCGCGGGTAAACCCGCTCCCACAGGGCCTGGCAGTACTCAGCCGGCAATGAGCCCATCGGCCCGCAACAGGCTCTCCAGGCAATGCTCCTGTACCCCATAGAACGCCTTGAGCTGGGCGATCTTCTCCAGCAGTGCGCTGTTATCCCCAGCCTGTCTGCGCTTGACCGCCAGGATCATCTTGTTCTTGTTGGTGTGCTCCAACGAAATGAACTCGAACACCTTGGTCTCGTAGCCACAAGCTTCCAGGTACAACGCGCGCAGGCTGTCGGTGAGCATCTCGGCCTGCTGGCCCAGGTGCAGCCCGTACTGCAGCATGGGCTGCAACAGCCCTGGGCTGTGCAGTTGCGGACGGATCTGCTTGTGGCAGCACGGTGAGCACATGATGATCGACGCGCCGCAGCGGATCCCGGTATGGATGGCGTAGTCGGTGGCGATATCGCAGGCGTGCAGCGCGATCATCACCTCGATGGCATCGGGCACCACGCTACGCACATCGCCGCACTGGAACTCCAGGCCAGGGTTCTCCAGCCGCGCCGCGGCAGCGTTGCACAGTTCGACCATGTCGGGGCGCAACTCGACGCCGGTCACTTGCGCTTCGCGAGCCAGGGTGTTGCGCAGGTAGTCATGCATGGCGAAGGTCAGGTAGCCCTTGCCCGAACCGAAGTCGGCGACTCGCAGCACCTGGTTGGCAGTCAGCGGCGCACTGCCCAGGGCATGCTCGAAGACCTCGATGAACTTGTTGATCTGCTTCCACTTGCGCGACATCGACGGAATCAGCGCACCTTGAGTGTCGGTCACGCCCAGATCGCGCAGAAATGGCCGCGACAGTTCCAGATAGCGTTTCTTCTCACGATCGTGCCCCCCCGCCGCAGCCTCGCGCGGCACCTGGGTGCCGTGGCGTTGCAACAGCGGCTTGCCCTTCTTGCTGAACCCCAGTTGCACCTCGCCGTCGGCGGTGAACAGATGGGCATTGCGAAAGCTCTCCGGCAACAACTCGGCGACCAGGGCCTGGGCCTGATCCAGCGGCAGGTTGCGGGTGATGTCGCGGGTCTGGTGACGGTAGACCAGCGACAGGCAGGGCTGACCCTTGATCTGCACTGGCTTGGCGATGATCCGCTGCAGGCTCTGGTCGGCGCCGACATGACGCGCCAGCACCAGCTTGGTCAGGGTTTCGCTGTGCAGGGCATCGCCCAGCAAGGTCAGGAACTGGGCGCGGGCGTCCGCAGCGGGGGTGGAGGAAGACATGGGAAGGGGGTGCCTCAAGATGCGCAATGGCCGGCATTCTACAGGTTTGCAGGCTTGAGTGGCTGTGCAGGCCCCATCGTCGGCCCGCACCGCCACACACTGTTCAATCCAGGATCACCAGCTGGTTGGGCAACTGGTTGCGCCGCCGCGTCGGCGGCAGGTGCTGGCTGAGCAACTCGCCGCAGGCATCGATGCATTCGACGAACCCCTGCAAGGTGCGCCCCGCGCAGACCTGCGCGGTAAAACGTGCCACCAGTTCGGCACGTGCTCGTTCGTCCAGGTGCTGGGCGATGCCCTCGTCCGCCAGGATGGTCACATAGCGCTCCGCCTCGCTGACGAAGATCAACACCCCGGTAGCCCCCTCGGTGCGCTGCAGGTTTTGCTCACGAAATTGCCGCCGCGCAAGATCGGCGGCACGGCGGTGGCGCAGCACCCGTGGGACCAGCCAGCCGGCCAGGCGCGGGTTACGCAGCAACAGGCTGAAGACGATGAAGGTCAGTACCTGGGCCACCAGCAGCCCACGCAGCCCTGGCCACCCCAGCAGCACCTGCACCAGCCCGGGGAGCGCCAGCGCCAGCAGCACAGCCCACAGCAACGGCAGGTAGGCATAGTCATCGGCGTGGCGCGCCAGCACCGTCACCAGCTCCGCGTCGGTGCGCTGTTCGGCACGAGCGATGGCTTCGGCAACCTGGCGTTGTTCGTATTCATTGAGAAGGGTCATGCCTTCGGTCTCTCGATCGTTCTTATAGTTGTTAGCCCGGCACGCGGTCGCGAGAGTGTATCTCATCGAGCCCCACTTATAAGGCATAATCCGCGGCGACCGCGGGAGGATGGGGGAGCGACCTGTTACACCGCCAGCGGGCCAGACAACAACAGCCGTCCGAAAAATCGGCCGCGAGCGAACCACTCGACAACGGAATTGATGATGAAACTGTCCTTGCTGGGCCTGGCCATGGGCCTTGCCAGTCAGGCGGCCGTGGCCGCCACCTCTGCCCCGCCCCTGGAAGACAAGCGGGCCTTCATCGACCATCTGATCAGCCAGATGACCGTCGACGAGAAGATCGGTCAGTTGCGCCTGATCAGTATCAGCCCGGAAATGCCGCGCGAAAAGATCCGCGAGGAGATCGCCGCCGGTCGCATCGGCGGTACCTTCAACTCGCGCACAGCGCCCGAGAACCGGCCGATGCAGGACGCCGCCATGCGCAGCCGCCTGAAGATTCCGATGTTCTTTGCGTACGACACCATCCATGGTGAGCGTACGATCTTCCCGATAAGCCTGGGCCTGGCAGCGACCTGGGACATGGACGCCATCGCCAAGGTCGGCCGCACCTCGGCCATCGAAGCTTCGGCCGATGCCCTGGACATGACCTTCGCGCCGATGGTCGACATCGCCCGCGACCCACGCTGGGGTCGCACCAGCGAGGGCTTCGGCGAAGACACCTACCTCACCTCGAAGATCGGCCAGGTGATGGTCCGCTCGTTCCAGGGCAAGAGCCCGGCCGAGCCCGACAGCATCATGGCCATCGTCAAGCACTTCGCCCTGTATGGCGCAGTGGAAGGCGGGCGCGACTACAACACGGTCGATATGAGCCTGCCGAAAATGTACAACGACTACCTGCCACCCTACCGCGCCAGCCTCGACGCCGGTGCAGGCGGGGTGATGGTGGCGCTGAACTCGATCAACGGCGTACCGGCCACCTCCAATACCTGGCTGATGAACGATCTGCTGCGCAAGGAGTGGGGCTTCAAGGGCGTGACCATCAGCGACCACGGCGCCATCCAGGAGCTGATCCGCCACGGCGTCGCCCGCGACGGCCGCGAGGCGGCGAAGCTGGCGATCAAGGCCGGCATCGACATGAGCATGAACGACACCCTCTACGGCCAGGAACTACCGGGCCTGCTCAAGTCCGGTGAGGTGACCCAGGCCGAGCTCGACCAGGCGGTACGCGAAGTGCTGGGCGCCAAGTACGAGATGGGCCTGTTCAAGAACCCCTACGTGCGCATCGGCAAGCCCGAGACCGATCTCAAGGACTACTACGGCGACGACCGCCTGCACCGTGAGGCCGCCCGCGACGTGGCACGGCGCAGCCTGGTGCTGCTGGAGAACAAGAAGCAGGCCCTGCCGCTGAAGAAGGCCGGCACCATCGCCCTGGTCGGCCCACTGGCCGATGCCCCGATCGACATGATGGGCAGTTGGGCTGCCGACGGCCGCCCCGAACATTCGGTGACGGTTCGCGAAGGCCTGCGTCGCGCCACCGAAGGCAAGGCCAAGGTCATCTATGCCAAGGGTTCGAACATCACCGGCGACAAGGCGATCTTCGACTACCTGAACTTCCTCAACTTCGCGGCGCCAGAAATCATCGACGATCCGCGCCCGGCCGCCGTGCTGATCGATGAAGCGGTCAAGGCCGCCAAGCAATCGGACGTGGTAGTGGCGGTGGTGGGTGAGTCGCGCGGCATGTCCCACGAGTCGTCCAGCCGCACCACCCTGGAGATTCCGGCGGTACAGCGCGAGCTGATCAAGGCGCTCAAAGCCACCGGCAAACCCCTGGTGCTGGTGCTGATGAACGGCCGTCCGCTGTCGATCGCCTGGGAGCGCGAGCAGGCCGATGCCATCCTCGAAACCTGGTTCAGCGGCACCGAAGGCGGCAACGCCATCGCCGATGTGCTGTTCGGCGACTACAACCCGTCCGGCAAGCTGGCCATCACCTTCCCGCGGTCGGTCGGGCAGATCCCGATGTACTACAACCACCTGAGCATCGGCCGCCCGTTCACCCCGGGCAAGCCGGGCAACTACACCTCGCAGTACTTCGAGGAGCCCAATGGCCCGCTGTATCCGTTCGGTTACGGCCTGAGCTACAGCACCTTCGAGCTCTCGGACCTTGCGCTGTCGAAGACCGCGCTCAAGCGCGGTGACAACCTGCAGGCCGAAGTGACGGTGAAGAACACCGGCAAGGTCGATGGCGAAACCGTGGTGCAGCTGTACATCCAGGATGTCAGCGCTTCGATGAGCCGTCCGGTGAAAGAGCTGAAGAACTTCCAGAAGGTGCTGCTCAAGGCGGGTGAGTCCCGAACCTTGACCTTCCGCATCAGCGAGGATGACCTGAAGTTCTACAATGGCCAGTTGCAGCATGTGGCCGAGCCTGGGCAGTTCAACGTCCAGATCGGACTGGACTCGCAGGCCGTGCAGCAGCAGAGCTTCGAGTTGCTGTAGACCGCTGCGGCCACTGCGCGGGCACGCCCGCTCCCACAGGGTCGGATGTGCTCTTGTGGGAGCGGGTTTACCCGCGAAGGGGCCGGCACTTTAAACAGAACGCCCGGACCCGCACCATGCCCTCACCCTTCCGCGCACTGCGCCTGGCCCTGATCATTCTGCTGATCCTGGTCGGCACTGCCCTCAGCGCCAGTTGGGCGATGCACCACGCCAAGCGCCAGGCGATGCAGACCGACGCACGCCGGGCCAGCGAGCAATTGACCCTCTACGCCAACGGCCTGCATACGCTTATCGAACGCTACCGCGCCCTGCCCGCCGTCCTGGCGCTGGACCCGGAGCTGATCGACGCCCTGCGCGGCCCGGTCGGCGAACCGCTGCAGGATGCGCTGAACCGCAAGCTCGAACGCATCAACGGCGCCGCCAACTCCTCCACCCTCGAACTGCTCGACCGCACCGGCCTCGCCGTGGCGGCCAGCAACTGGCGCTTGCCGACCACGTACGTCGGCTCCAACTATGGCTTTCGCCCCTATTTCAAGCAGACCCGCAGCCAGGGCACCGGCAGCTTCTATGCCGTCGGCGTGACCAGCGGCGTGCCGGGCTATTTCCTGTCCAGCGCAGTGAACGACGAGCACGGACGCTTCCTTGGTGCCATGGTGGTCAAGCTGGAGTTCCCCGAGCTTGAACGCGAATGGCGCCAGGGCAGCGACATCCTGCTGGTCAGCGATGCGCGCGGGATCATCTTCATCGCCAACCAGAACGGCTGGCGCTATCGCGAGCTGCAGCCCTTGACTGCCGCAGACCGCGCTGAGCTGGCCGAAACCCGCCAGTACGACAAACAGCCCCTGGTCCCTCTGCAGCACCAGTTGCTGACCCGTTTCGACGAACGCAGCACGTTCAGCCGCGTGCAGGGGCCGGACGGTAGCGCCGACTATCTGTGGGAGAGCTTGCCGCTGACCACCGAAGGCTGGACCCTGCATCTGCTGCGCAAGCCGCAGGTCAGCGAGGATGCCCGCAACGCGGCGTTGTCTGGCGCCGCAGTGTGGTTGAGCCTGGTGTTCGCTGTGCTGTTCGTCAGCCAGCGCCTGCGCATCGCCCGCCTGCGCCAACGCAGCCGCGAAGAGCTGACGCGCCTGGTCGAGGAGCGCACACGCGAGTTGCGCACTGCCCAGGAAGGCCTGGTGCAGTCGGCCAAGTTGGCGGCGCTGGGGCAGATGTCGGCGGCGCTGGCCCATGAGATCAACCAGCCGTTGACCACCCAGCGCATGCAACTGGAAACCCTACGCCTGCTGCTCGACCATGGCCGTCATGAAGAGGCGCGTCAGGCGCTGGAGCCGTTGGAGCAGATGCTCACGCGCATGGCCGCCCTCACCGGCCACCTCAAGACCTTCGCACGCAATAGCCCAGGCGGGCTGCGCGAGCGTCTTGACCTGGCCACCGTGGTCGACCAGGCCCTGCACCTGCTCGACACCCGCATTCGCGGCGAGCAGGTCGAGGTGGCGCTGTACCTGGCGCGTCCTGCGTGGGTGCGCGGCGACGCGATCCGCCTCGAACAGGTGCTGATCAACCTGCTGCACAACGCCCTCGACGCCATGGCCGACAAGCGCTACAAACGTCTGGAGATCCGCATCGAAGCCGAGGACGAACGCTGGCACCTGAGCGTGCTCGACTCCGGTGGCGGCATCAAGGATGCCGACCTGGCCCGCGTCTTCGACCCCTTCTTCACCACCAAGCCGGTGGGCGAAGGGCTGGGCCTGGGCCTGGCGATTTCCTATGGCATCGTTCATGAAGCCGGCGGCCAGTTGCAGGTCGAAAACCTGCCTGGCGGTGCCCGCTTCAGCCTTACCCTGCCCCGCGACCTGGAGCCTGCATGTTGAATTCAGTGATCGTCGTCGACGACGAAGCCAGCATCCGCACCGCGGTGGAGCAATGGCTGAGCCTGTCCGGCTTCAGCGTGCAGTTGTTCGCCCGCGCAGAGGAATGTCTCGCGCAACTGCCACAGCACTTCCCTGGCGTGGTTATCAGCGATGTGCGCATGCCGGGCATGGATGGCCTGCAACTGCTCGAGCACCTGCAGGCGCAAGACCCTGACCTGCCGGTGATCCTGCTCACCGGTCACGGCGATGTGCCGATGGCAGTGGACGCCATGCGCAACGGTGCCTACGACTTCCTGGAAAAACCCTTCACCCCGCAGCACTTGCTGGGCAGCCTGCGCCGCGCCCTGGACAAGCGCCAACTGGTGCTGGAAAACCGCGCGCTGCACCAGCAGGCCGACCTCAAGGAACGGCTGCAAGCGACCCTGCTGGGGATGTCCCAGGGCCTGCAACAGTTGCGTCGGCAGGTACTGGAACTGGCGGGGTTGCCAGTCAATGTGCTGATCCGCGGCGAAACCGGCAGCGGCAAGGAGCGCGTGGCGCGATGCCTGCACGACTTCGGCCCACGCGCCGACAAACCCTTCGTCGCCCTCAATTGCGCGGCAATCCCCGAAACCCTGTTCGAGGCCGAGCTGTTCGGCCATGAGAGCGGTGCCTTCACCGGCGCCCAGGGCAAACGCATCGGCAAGCTGGAATATGCCAATGGCGGCACGGTATTTCTCGACGAGATCGAGAGCATGCCGCTGGCCCAGCAGGCCAAGTTGCTGCGGGTGATTCAGGAGCAGAAACTCGAACGCCTGGGTGCCAACCAGAGCATCAGCGTCGACTTGCGCATCATCGCCGCGACCAAACCCGATCTGCTCGACGAGGCTCGCGCCGGGCGATTTCGCGAAGACCTGGCGTACCGCCTGAACGTTGCCGAACTGCGTCTGGCGCCGCTGCGCGAGCGGCGCGAGGACATCCCGGTGCTGTTCGAGCATTTCGTCCGTACCGCCGCCGAGCGCCTGGGGCGCAGCAGCACACCGCCGCTTTCAGGCGCGCAGCTGGCGCAACTGCTGGCCCATGACTGGCCGGGCAATGTGCGCGAGCTGGCCAATGCCGCCGAGCGCCATGCGCTGGGGCTGGGTTCATCGAGCATCGAGGTGGCGCCAGGAGGTCAGTCGCTGAGCGAACAGATGGAGGCGTTCGAGCTGCAGTGCCTGCGCGCGGCGCTGCGTCAGCACAAGGGCGAGATCAAAGGGGTCATGGAGACGCTGCAACTGCCGCGGCGGACGCTGAACGAGAAGATGCAGCGCCATGGCCTGATGCGCGAGGATTTTATCGAGCGCGAATGAGCGGAATCTTGCCGATCAAAAGCTGCCAATAGGCGGGTTACCGCTCATACGGCCTATACCCAGCCGGGATAAGCAGTGCGGCTGGTCGCGGGCAAGCCCGCTCCTACGGATACAGTGCAGGCCTTGATCCATCGCGTTTCTGGGGCGCTGGCATGCCCAAGGATGGGGCGGCCGACACCTCATTCGGATCGTTACGCCCTCATTTGGCACAGCTTCTGCAAAACCCTTCTCAAGCCGCGGTCCCGCGCGCCTCACAAAAACAACGAGAAGGTATCCCTGATGGATAACGCCACCACCCTGCCCGCCGGGGCGGCCACTGCGCCCGCCGCGGAAAAAACCACCGCCAGTCGTCTCAAGTCGATCTTCAGCGGTTCGATCGGCAACATGGTCGAATGGTACGACTGGTACGTCTACGCCGCATTCTCGCTGTACTTCGCCAAAGCCTTCTTCCCCGCTGGCGACACCACCGCACAACTGCTCAACACCGCCGCGATCTTCGCCGTGGGCTTCCTGATGCGCCCGATCGGTGGCTGGCTGATGGGGCTGTACGCCGACCGCAAGGGCCGCAAGGCTGCACTGATGGCTTCGGTACTGCTGATGTGCGCAGGCTCGCTGGTCATCGCCCTGACGCCGGGCTATGAAACCATCGGCGTCGCCGCGCCCATCCTGCTGGTGATCGCGCGCCTGATGCAGGGCCTGTCGGTCGGCGGTGAATATGGCACCTCGGCCACCTACCTCAGCGAGATGGCCAGCAAGGAACGTCGTGGCTTCTTCTCCAGCTTCCAGTACGTCACCCTGATTTCCGGCCAGCTCATCGCCCTGGCGGTGCTGATCATCCTGCAGAACGTGCTGACCACCGAAGAGCTGTATGCCTGGGGCTGGCGCGTGCCCTTCGTGATCGGCGCGCTGTGCGCGGTGGTTGCGCTGTACCTGCGCCGTGGCATGGAAGAGACCGCTTCCTTCACCAAGAAGGAGAAGTCCAAGGAAAGCCTGATGCGCACCCTGATGCGTCATCCCAAGGAGCTGATGACCGTCGTCGGCCTGACCATGGGCGGCACGCTGGCCTTCTACACCTACACCACCTACATGCAGAAATACCTGGTCAACACCGTCGGCATGAGCATCAGCGACTCGACCACCATCTCGGCGGCCACGCTGTTCCTGTTCATGTGCCTGCAGCCGGTGATCGGCGGGCTGTCCGACAAGATCGGCCGGCGCCCGATCCTGATCGCCTTCGGCGTGCTGGGCACCCTGTTCACCGTACCGATCCTCAGCACCCTGCACACCATCCAGACCTGGTGGGGCGCATTCTTCCTGATCATGGCCGCGCTGATCATCGTCAGCGGCTACACCTCGATCAATGCCGTGGTCAAGGCCGAGCTGTTCCCCACCGAGATCCGCGCCCTGGGCGTTGGCCTGCCCTACGCACTGACCGTGTCGATCTTCGGCGGCACCGCCGAGTACGTGGCCCTGTGGTTCAAGAGCGTCGGCATGGAAACCGGCTTCTACTGGTACGTCACCGGCTGCATCGCCTGCTCGCTGCTGGTCTACGCGACCATGAAGGACACCAAGCAGCACTCGCGCATCACCACTGATTGATTCTGCGTCCGCTGTAACTGAAAAGGGTCGTTCCGGTGGAACGGCCCTTTTTTGCGGCCGCAAAAAAGCTCTGCTGCGGGCATTTGTACCGTTCGCGTCAGTCCTTTTTTCCTGAGGTCAGGATACTTCCAGCACTTGCTGCGGCTGACGACGCTGGTAGTAGGTGGCCAGTAGCACCAGCGCCAGCAGGATCGCGCCCAACACCATGGACGAGCCGATCGTGCCAAAGTCCAGACCGCCTTTTTCGTATGGCTTGGTGAGAAAATCGCCCAGGGTTGCACCGAATGGCCGAGTCAGCACGAAGGCTACCCAGAACAACACCACACCAGGGATTCGGGTCCAGTAACGCGCCATAGCCACCAACACGATGGCACTGCCGATCAGCAGGGCGCCACCCGCGAATCCCAGGCCTGAATCATCTGCAAGGTAGTCGCCCAGTGCGGTGCCCAGGGTGTTGGAGAACAGGATCGCAACCCAGTAGAACAACTCGCCTGCACGACTGCGGATGCGCGTGACATCCAGCGGATTACCACTCAGCCGCCACAGAGCGAAGGTCAACAGCAGGATGCCGATCAGCAGCGCTGAACCTGCGGCGTAACCCAACCCGAGCGTGCGATCCATGAAATCGGACAGGGTGGTGCCAGCGGTGCTGGTGGACAGTATCACCAGCCAGTAGAGCACTGGGTGATAGCGGCGGGAATAAAGTTGGGTGAGCAACGTCAGCAAGAACACACTGATCAACAACAGCGAACTCATGGCGTAGCCGATGTCGAGCGTCATCGACAGCAGGTCGCCAGCCGTCTCGCCCAGCGTGGTGGCGCAGATCTTCATGACCCAGAAGGCCAAGGTGATTTGCGGAAGTTTATTCATCGTGTGCCGCTCCGGTTTCTGGAATGCGGCGATGTTGAAGACGAACGTCTGAAAAATCGGTTGGAAAGGAATGAAAAAACCGTTCGGCGTCGAGAGCGACGAAGGGTTGAGTCCTTAACTCGCCATTAATTGAGGTGGAGCAACCTACAAGCGCTGACAGAACGCTTTCGGATATTTGATATGCCGCATGCTGCGGGGTAGAGCCGACAGCTACTTATTTGGACATCTCGCGCGCAAACACATCGATTAAATTGATTATTTTACGTAATTTTTTGCGCTTTTTAATCAAATCAATCGGCGTAGCATGAGATCCATAGCAAGAACAAACCCCCTCGAATCTACTGGAGCAACGACCATGAAAAACCAACTGATCCTGACCCTGGCCCTTTCGGTCTTCGCCGCAGGTGCCTTCGCCGAAGACGGCTTTGACCGCACCAACGCCCACACCTTCGCCGCTGCACAAAGCCAATCGGCCAGCTACGCAGAAGACGGTTTCGACCGCACCGGTGGCCAACGCTTCGCCGAAGATGGCTTCGACCGCACTGGCGGCCAACGCTTCGCTGAAGACGGCTTCGACCGCACTGGCGGCCAACGCTTCGCTGAAGACGGCTTCGACCGCACCGGCGGCCAACGCTTCGCTGAAGATGGCTTCAGCCGCACCAACGCCCACCGCATCAGCTGATCACTGATGCGTGTCACCCAGCCCGGCTTTGGCCGGGCTTGATCATTCCCAGCCAGCTCAAGGCTTGGCACACTAGGCGCCTCGTCCGTCCCAGAGGAAGGGCCAAGGCCCTGCGCAGATGCACTACTACGAACCCGCCAAAGGCCACGGCCTGCCCCACGACCCGTTCAACGCCATCGTCGGCCCCCGGCCCATCGGCTGGATCTCCTCCCATGATCGCGACGGTCGCCTGAACCTGGCGCCCTACAGCTTCTTCAACGCCTTCAACTACATTCCACCGATCATCGGTTTCTGCAGCGTCGGGCGCAAAGACAGCCTGAACAACATCGAACAGACCGGCGAGTTCGTCTGGAACCTGGCCACGCGCCCGCTGGCCGAGCAGATGAACCAGAGCTGCGCGGCAGTGGCTGCGGATATCGACGAATTCGAGCTGAGCGGCCTGACACCGGCGCCCTCGAACGTGGTCGGCGTGCCGCGGGTGGGTGAGAGCCCGGTGAACTTCGAGTGCAAGGTGAGCCAGATCATCCAGCTCAAGCGCGCCGATCAGGAGCTGGTGCCCAGCTGGCTGATCCTGGGTGAAGTGGTGGCCGTGCATATCGCCGAACACCTGCTCAAGGAGGGTATCTACGACACTGCTGCCGCCGAGCCGATCCTGCGTGGCGGTGGCCCGGCGGATTACTTCGAGCTGGGCAACCTGTTCAAGATGCGTCGCCCGCAGGCCTGATCACCAGGCCAGCTCGCCCTCTTCATTGACGCCCTGCAGGCGTTCGAGTTCGGCACAGGCCGCCTCGTCAGCGGCCAGTGCCGACTTGAACACCTGGCCCTCCAGGACTTTGTGAAAGCGCGGAGCCCCACCCATGTGCAGGGCCTTGACCGCGATTGCTGCGTGGTAGCCGCCACCTTCGGCCGGGACCATCGCCGAAACGGCCTCGAAGCCCGGGAATTCTCTACGTGCCATTGCTGTGCTCCAGCTGTTGAACGAGGGGCGGGATTCTACTGCAGCAGGCGTTACGGTAGTGGTCTTTTCATGGGCAAGCTTGCCCGCGAGAAGGTTACCCGCGACCAACCCTCAATCGAAGGTCTGCAGGTCCATGCTCGCCACCACCCGCTCCTGCAGCAGGTCGCCGAAGACCTCGAGCGTCGGTGAAGCGAAGTAACCGCGCATGGCCTGCTGGTCCTGCCAGCTGCCGCTGAGCAGCCAGAGGTCGGCGTCAACCTGGGAGCGCTGGACGGTGAACGCCAGACAGCCGGGGCTGCGCAGCGAAGGCTCGAGCAGGTCGCGCAGGCGCATGCCGAGTTCCGCCGAACGACCGCTGCTGGCACGGATGAAAGCCAAGTGTGTGACCGGTTGATGCAAGGTCATGAACGATCTCCTTGAAGCAGGCGGGACGGAAAAGCCAGGCTGCCAAGATTAGGTCCTCGCCCGCACCCTGCGTTAGGCCATTTCTGTCTGCCGATTGCCTGATCCTGTCGCAATGCAGGATCAGGCAATCGGTCGGCAGCATTTGGCTAGCGCCGGATGTTGCCCAAATCTATGCTGGCCCGGTCCCTGGAGGAATTCGATCATGACCACTGCCCTTGCCGCTCTCGACCCGACCCTGGAAAACCAGCGTCTGGAACTCGCTGACCTGATCCTGAGGCACGCAGGCGATCCCCACGGACCACCGACGGCCATCGAGCAGCTGTACCTGTCGCGCTATGAAGACAACATCCGTTCGAAGCCGGGCCTGGCCCTGCCGGCCCTCTGCGTCATGGCCCAAGGCAGCAAGAGTCTGTTCCTGGGCGATCAGCAGTATGCCTACGACCCGCTGCACTACATGGTGGTGTCGGTGACCATGCCGATCAGCCGGGTGAGGCTCGACGCCAGCCCGGAAAACCCTGTGCTTGGGCTGCGGATCGATCTGGACGCAGCAGAGATCAGCCAGTTGATTGCCGAAAGCGGCCCGATGCTGGTGCCCAGCGTGCAGTCCGGGCTTGGGCTGTATGTGGAGAAGACCGATGCGCACCTGCTCGATGCCTTGCTGCGCCTGGTCCGCTTGCTCGATAGCCCGCGCGACATCCCGATGCTGGCCCCGCTGTTTCGCCGCGAAATCCTCTACCGCCTGCTGCGCGGGCCGCAGGGGCATCGCCTGTACGAGATTGCCCTGGCCAACAGCCAGACACACCGCGTGAGCCAGGCGATCACCTGGCTCAACAAGCATTTCCACCTGCCGCTGCGCATCGAGGAGCTGGCCCGGGAAGTGAACCTGAGCACCTCGACCCTGCACCACAGGTTCAAGGCCGTGACGTCCATGAGCCCGTTGCAGTACCAGAAGCAACTGCGACTGCAGGAAGCCCGGCGCCTGATGCTCAACGATGGGTTGGAGGCCGCGGTGGCGGGGTATCGGGTGGGCTATGAAAGCCCGTCGCAGTTCAGCCGGGAGTACAGCCGGCTGTATGGCGCGCCGCCGATTCGCGACATGGCGCGCCTGCGCTCGAGCGCGGGTTGAATCTGCAAGCCCGCGCGCGCCTCAGCCGGCCACCGCTGCCTGCCACTGTGCCTGGTCCACCTGGATCAGGGTCGGCCCCTTGCGCTCGACCGCCAGCACCAGCGCGGCCTGCAACTGCGCCACATCGCCGACATGTTCGGCCGCAGCCCCCAGCCCCTGCGCCACGGTGATGAAGTCGGGGGTGTGGATGTCCACGCCCACGGGCTCGATGGCGCGATTGACCATGTACTTCTTGATCTCTTCGTAACCCTGGTTATTCCATAGCAGCACGATCAGCGGTACCTGTGCCTCGACTGCACTGGCCAGCTCCGGCAGGGTGAACTGCAGGCCGCCGTCACCGATCAGGCACACCGACGGGGCGCGTTCAGCCACGACTTCGGCACTGCCAAGCCAGGCGCCCATCGCCGCTGGCAAGGCATAGCCGAGCGTGCCGTAGCCGGTCGAAGCATTGAACCAGCGACGCGGACGCGCAAGGTCAAGGGTGAGGTTGCCGGTGTAGACCGGCTGGGTCGAGTCGCCCACCAGCACGGCATCGGGCAAGGTTTCCAGTATCGCGGTAAGCAGACGGGTCTGGCTCAGGGTCGGTTGGTCCCAGCCGGCAGCCAGGTCGATACGCAGGCGCTCGGCACGGGCAGCGCCCCAGCGTTCGTCACGCACCGCAGGCTGCTCGGCCAACGCTGCAACCAGGGCTTCGGCAGCCAGCTTGGCATCGGCGACCAACGCCAGCTCCGGCAGGTAGTTGCGTACGGTCTGGTCCGGATCGATGTCGATGCGCAGCAGGCTGCCGGGGATCTCGAATCCGCCCTTGAAGGTCACGTCGTAGTCGGTTTCGGCAAGCTCGGTACCAATGGCCAGTACCACGTCGGCCTCGGCAACCAGGGCACGGGTTGCCGGCAGCGATTGGGTCGAGCCTATCTGCAACGGATGAGCAACCGGCAGCAGGCCCTTGGCATTGATGGTCAGGGCCACCGGCGCCTGGAGCTGCTCGGCCAGTTGCGCCAGGGCCTCGCCTGCCGCCAGCGCACCGCCACCGGCGAGGATCAACGGACGCTGGGCCTTGGCCAGCCGCTCGGCCATCTGCGCCACCACCTGCGGCGCGGCGCCTGCACGGCTGGTGCGCACCGGGCGAACTTGCAGCAGGTGGTCGGCTGGCTCGACCAGCACATCCAGCGGAATCTCGATATGCACAGGGCGTGGCCGGGCACCGTCGAACACCGCGAAGGCGCGGGCCAGCACCTGCGGCAGGTCATCGGCACTCATCAGGGTCTGGGAAAACGCGCAAACGCCCGCCACCAGCCCAGACTGGTTCGGCAGCTCATGCAGCTTGCCGCGCCCACCGCCCAGTGCATTGCGCGATTGCACGCTGGAGATCACCAGCATGGGGATCGAGTCGGCATAGGCCTGGCCCATGGCCGTGGTGATGTTGGTCATGCCGGGGCCGGTGATGATGAAGCACACTCCCGGCTTGCCGCGCGTCCGCGCGTAGCCGTCGGCCATGAAGCCTGCGCCCTGCTCGTGGCGCGGCGTGACATGACGGATCGACGAGCGCGCAAGCCCGCGATAGAGCTCTACGGTATGCACGCCGGGAATCCCGAACACATGGTCTACGCCATAGCCTTCGAGGAGTTTGACCAGTACTTCGCCACAGGTTGCCATCGTCTTTACCCTGATTCTTGTTGAAATCAGTGCTCATGGAAGCAAGCCGCGGCTACCGCGACAATGCAAAAAAACACATACTAGCCATGTCTCCAGATCATGGCTCGCCACGATGAAACGACTCCCTCCCCTGCCCGCCCTGCACACCTTCCTGGTCACCGCCCAGCACTGCAATTTCACCCGTGCCGCCCAGCATCTGCACATCACCCAGGGCGCTGTCAGCCGCCAGATCGCCGGGCTCGAAGAGCAGCTCGGCTACCCCTTGTTCCAGCGCCAGGCCCGTGGCCTGAGCCTGACCCGTGAAGGCCAGGACTGGCTGCCGCGGGTGCAGCAAGTGTTCGCCCTGATCGAACAGGGCGTGCGCGAGGTCGGCGCGCGCACCGCCACCTTGCAGCTCAAGGCCCCGACCTGCGTGATGCGTTGGCTACTGCCGAGGCTGATGGAATGGCAGGCGCTGCGCCCGGATGTGCCGGTGGAACTGACCACGACGGTGCAGCACGGCGTGGACTTTCGTCATGAAGGCTTCGATGCGGCAGTGGTGTATGGCAGCCCGCCCGCGCAGGGCTCGCTGGTGCGCAAGCTGTTCGACGAGCAACTGACACCGGTGTGCGCCCCCTCGTTGCTGCAAGGCGGCATGCCTCTGGAGCGAGTGGAGGACCTGGCGCGGCACATGCTGCTGCACCCCTCGCGCGACGAGCGTGACTGGCGCCTGTGGCTGCAAGCGGCCGGCGCTGCGTTCGAGCCACAGGGCCGACGCCAGCATTTCGAGACACTGGACATGGCGATGGCCATGGCCTCCCAGGGGACCGGGGTGGCCATCGGCGACTGGGCGCTGATCGGCGATGACCTGCGCAGTGGGCGGTTATGCATGCCCTTTGCGCTGAAGGTGATGACGGGCAAAGGCTATTACCTGGTCTGCCCGTCGAAAAGCCTGCCGCCGGGGCTGGGCGAATTACTGGAGTGGCTGCAGGCACGCGCCAGTCTTTAGCGGCCCTGCGCCCCCATCAGCTCGGCAGCATGTACTGCGCCGCGATTCACCTGTGAAAGGCTGGCAGCGACACCTCAGTAGCCGACAGTGAAGCGCTGGCGCGTATGTGCGGGCTTTTCCAGTTCGTCGATCAAGGCAATGGCGTAGTCGGCGAAGGTGATCCAGCTCTTGCCATCGGCGCCGATCAGCAGGTGATCCTTGCCCAGCGTATAGCGCCCGCTGCGCTCACCCTCGACGAACTCGGCCGAAGGCGAAAGGAAGGTCCAGTCGAGGGTCGGTTCCTGGCGCAAGGTATCGAGAAAGCCCACGCCGGCGCTGGCCTCGGCCTTGTACGCCTCGGGGAAGTCCGGGCTGTCGATCACCCGCTGCCCCGACGGCAGCAGCAGGCTGCCGGCACCACCGACCACCAGCAGTCGCTTGACCCCGGCGCGTTTGACCGGCTCGATGATCGCCTGCGGCGCAAGGGTGGAGAAGTGCGCAGCGCTCAGCACAGCGTCCACGCCTGTGACTGCCGCCTGTAGCGCAGCACTGTCCTTGGCATCCAGCGCCTTGACCGTGACACCTTCACGGCCCTGCAGCGAAGACGGATCGCGGGCGATGGCGACCACGCTGTGGCCACGGCGCAGAGCCTCTTCCAGCAACTGGCTGCCGGCGCGGCCGGTAGCACCGATGATTGCGATCTTGCTCATGGGAAACACTCCATCTGGGTTGTAAGGGGTTACCACTTCATTTCGCCTTTTGCGACCTTGGCCCCGAGCTCCAGGGAACTTTCATCGGCCAGGTTCGGATAACGCTTGCTCATTGCAGCAATCAGCGCCGCCGCATCACGAGCCTTGGCCGCTTCGCTGTCGAAGGCGCGGATGTAGCCTGCGGTGAAGCGCACGGCATCCAGCGAACGGCTGCTCTGTCCCAGGTAGTGGCCTGGGATCACCGTGCGCGGGGCGAGTTTTTCGATGTGTGCAAGCGTTGCCAGCCAGTCGGTGTGGGATTGGGCAGACTGGGTGTCAGCCATCCATACGTGAATGTTCTCGGAAACCACCACACCACCGACCACCGCCTTGATCGAGGGAATCCAGACGAAGCTGCGCTCGGGCTGCGGGCCGTCCAGGCCAACGACTTCGAGCGTCCGCCCTTCCAGCTCGAGACGGTTACCGGCCAACACCTGGGGTACGACCAGTTTCGCGGGCTTGTCGGCGCCCATCTGCGGCCCCCAGTAGGCCAGCTTGGCGTCCATGGTCTGGCGGATGTGCGCCACAGTGGCAGCGGAGGCGACCACCTTGGCGTCTGGAAACGCCTGGGTCAGGGTGTCGAGGCCGAAGTAATAGTCCGGATCGCCATGGCTGATGTAGATGGTGGTCAGCCGCTTGCCACTGGCACGCAGGCGCTCAGCCACCTGCTCGGCCTGGGCCTTGCCGAACTGCGCATCCACCAGCACAGCCTCCCGCTCGCCACTGACGATCACCGAACTGACCGGGAACAGTGCGTCATGGCCTGGGTTGTAGACATCCAGGTGCAGCGGATCGGCCGCCATTGCCTGGCCCGTCAGGGCGATACAGGCCAGCATCAGACTGCGCAGTGGAGTGAAAATCGACATGGTGAGGTTCCTGAAAGCGGGACGATGGAACACAGCTTAGTTGCCCGATCCGTCACAAAAAATGCGATGCTTGAACATAGTTTGTTTCTGAAATCGGGCAAATCATGGATCGTCTGAACGCCATGCGCGTGTTCGTCACCGTCGTCGACCTGGGTAGCCAGTCGGCTGCGGCAGATCACCTGGAGCTTTCCAGGCCTGTAGTGTCGCGCTACCTCGCCGAGCTTGAGGAATGGGTCGGCGCACGCTTGATGCAGCGCACCACGCGCAAGCTGAGCCTGACCGCCGCGGGCCTGGACACCCTGCCACGCTGCCGACAGATGCTGGAGCTGGCCTGCGACCTGCAGACCGCGGTACGTGCGCCCGAAGATGCGCCGCGCGGCGAGTTGCGCATCAGCGTGAGCACCTCGTTCGGTCAGGCGCAGTTGGTGGATGCGGTGGCGGAGTACGTGAAGCGCTATCCGGGGGTGAAGGTGGAATTGCAGATGCTCGATCGCACGGTCAACCTGGTTGACGAGCGCATCGACCTGGCGATCCGCACCAGCAACGACCTGGACCCGAACCTGATTGCCCGACGCCTCAGCGTCTGCCGTTCGGTGGTCTGCGCCAGCCCCGCCTACTTGCGCGAGTACGGCACGCCGCAGCGAGTCGAGGACCTGACCCAGCACAACTGCCTGACCCACGCCTACTTCGGCCACAGCCTGTGGCATTTCGAGGTGGCCGGTGAACAGGTCGCGGTGCCCGTGCAGGGCAATATCAGCGCCAACGAAGCCCTGACCTTGCAGAAGGCCGCCCTGGCCGGTGCCGGAATCGCCATGCTACCGACCTACCAGGCCGCCTGCGCAGTGCGTCGCGGCGAGTTGGTGAAACTACTGCCCCTGGCGCGACCACGGGAGCTGAACCTCAATGCGGTCTACACCTCACGCAAACACATGCCCGCGACCTTGCGCAGCATGCTGGACTTTCTTGCCCAACGCTTCAGCGAAGAACCGGAGTGGGATCGGGAGCTGGATTAGTGCGTGGAGCGGCCTTGCGCCGCTGCGACGCAAATCACACCGATCTCGATGTTCGCCCCAGGCAATTGCTGCGCCCTGACCTATGCTTGCAAGTATCCCTGTGGTCACAGCAGGAGGTAGGCAACATGGGCATCAAATCCAGACGCTGCGTGATCGTCCTGGCCCTGGTCGCCGTGGCCGGACTCTACGGTTCGGCCTGCTGGCGCGTTGAGCTGTTGCGCAGCCAGCCCAGTACCGCGGCCAGTTGCGCACACGAGCACTGCGTCCCGCACACCGCAACGCTGAGCGCCCTCAGGTAGCCCGACAACGCCTGTCGGTCACTCCTCGACGCTCATGTACTCCTTGGCCCAGCGGATGTAATCCTCAGGCTGGGTGTAGGTGTGCGAAAGCTCGGTGGCGCTGAGGTTCTCGGACTTGTTCTGCTGTCCGCGCTGCAAACGCAGGCAGTCGTAGGTGGCCTTGATCGCAGCGAAGTACGCCGCATGGCCATCGACCACGATGCGCACGCCCAGGCGCGCCAGGCGCTCGTCGTCACGCAGGTTCGGGTTGCCGTAGCTGACCAGCATCAGCGGCACGTTCAGGTGCTCGGTGATCTGCTCCAGTTGCTCGAAATCCTTCACCCCCACCATGCAGATACCGTCGGCACCGGCCTTCTGGTAGCTCTGGGTGCGGACGATGATTTCCTCGGTGGTCAGTACGCCGGCGTTGGTCCGGGCAATGATCGACAGCGACGAGTCGACTCGCGCTTCCAGTGCCGCACGGATCTTGCCGACGCCCTCTTCCACCGAGATCAGGTCAGTGGACTTGCGACCGAACTGGGCCGGCAGCAGGGTATCTTCGATGGTCAGCGCCGCCACGCCAGCGCGCTCCAGCTCGATTACCGTACGCATGACGTTCAGCGCGTTGCCATAACCATGGTCGGCATCAGCGATGAAGGGCAACTGGGCGACGCGGCCAATGCGCGTAGCCTGCTCGACGAATTCGCTCAGGGTGATCAGGGCGAAGTCCGGGGCGGCGAGCACCTGCAGGGAAGCGACCGAGCCGCCGAGGATACCGACTTCAAAGCCCAGGTCTGCGGCAATGCGCGCCGACATCGGGTCGAAGACTGAAGCTGTGTGATAGCACGAACCCGACGCGAGCAGTTCGCGGAAGGCAAAACGCAGATCTTGGTGGGAAGCCTTGGGCATGATCACTCCGCATAAACGTGAAAAGTCGAACTGGCTGACTACCGCCCCTGAACCGGGACCCTCCGCCCTGCCATAGGCATGACATGCAGAGAGTGGAAGAGAAGTGCGGGATTACAGCGATGCGGAAACCTGGGTCACAATGCACCAAATGGGTGCAAACCAGTGTATTTCGGCTGCTATGAACCTGCACGATATCACGCGGCCATGCGCGTTCGTGTGAAAGCGCTTATGCCGATCGTGCATAGGCGATGCAGACAGTACATAGGAAGCTACCTAACTCAGGTTACAATCCGCGTCACGTTCGCAGCCATTTCACTCGCCACGGGCCGCCGACGAACAGCACAATTTCACGACCTCCGACCACAAGGTGTGACCCCGTGACCGCCGCCCTGCCCCCCGCCGACTTGCGTAGCGTGCTCAGCGCGCTGATGCTGGCGATTCTTCTTGGTGCCCTCGACCAGACCATCGTCGCCGTCTCCATGCCGGCCATTTCTGCCCAGTTCAACGATGTCGGCCTGCTGGCCTGGGTCATCTCCGGCTATATGGTTGCCATGACCGTGGCCGTGCCGATCTACGGCAAGCTGGGCGACCTGTATGGCCGTCGGCGCATGATCCTCACCGGCACCGCACTGTTCACCCTGGCCTCGATCTTCTGCGCCCTGGCACAGAACATGGAACAACTGGTGCTGGCGCGCGTGCTGCAGGGCATCGGCGCGGGCGGCATGGTCTCGGTCAGCCAGGCGATCATCGGCGACTTCGTCCCGCCTCGCGAGCGCGGGCGCTACCAGGGTTATTTCAGCAGCATGTACGCCCTGGCCAGCGTGGCTGGCCCGGTGCTCGGCGGCTGGCTGACCGAATACTTGTCGTGGCGCTGGGTGTTCTGGATCAACCTGCCGCTGGGGCTTTGCGCCTGGTGGGTGATCCGCCGCGCGCTGATGGGCATGCCGGTCCAACGCCGGGAAGCACAGGTCGACTATATCGGTGCACTGCTGCTGATCCTGGGCCTGGGCAGTTTGTTGCTGGGCATCACCCTGGTGGGCCAAGGGCATGCCTGGACCGCGGCGCCGGTGCTGGCCCTGTTTGCCTGCGCGGTATTGGGCCTGGTGCTGTTCGTCGCCCACGAACGCCGCTGCCAGGAGCCGCTGTTGCCACTGAAACTGTTCGGCAACCGGGTCGCCGTGCTGTGCTGGTGCGTGATCTTCTTCGCCAGCTTCCAGTCGATCTCGCTGACCATGCTCATGCCGCTGCGCTTCCAGAGCATCACCGGTGCCGGCGCCGACAGCGCCGCGCTGCACCTGCTGCCGTTGGCGATGGGGTTGCCACTGGGAGCCTTCAGCGCAGGCCGCCTGACGACATTCACCGGACGCTACAAGCCACAGATCCTGGCGGGCGCTCTGCTGATGCCGCTGGCGATCCTCGGCATGGCCCTCACACCGCCGCAGTCAGCCTGGCTGGGCGGGTTGTTCATGCTGTTGACCGGTATCGCCTGCGGGCTGCAGTTCCCGACCTCGCTGGTGGGGACGCAGAGCGCGGTGGACATGAAGGATATCGGTGTGGCCACCAGCACCACCAACCTGTTCCGCTCGTTGGGTGGGGCGATGGGCGTGGCCTGCATGTCCAGCCTGCTGCTGGCGCTGCTGCATCTCGGAGGGCTTGAGGTGCTGGGCAACCCGCTGCTGGGCAGCCTGAAGGGCGGCGAGACGGATCCGGCGACCCAGGCGCATCTGCTGTCGACGTTCCGATACCTGCTGCTGGCCAGTGCCGCCGCGGCAGTGCTGGGGCTGCTGGCGGCACTGGCGTTGCCAGACCGGCAATTACGGGGGCATTGAAAAGGCCAGGGCCGCAAAGCGGCCCTTTTAACCCCGGCTTAATCCTACCGGGAAAAACTTCATCACAATCCTTAACAAAGTGTCATTTGCGCAGGGCCGGGCTCAAGCGCAGCATATCCAACCCTGTGTCGACCCATTTTTGCGCATCGCGCAACAGGTCGAAGCTGTCCGGGAGCAGCAACCAGCGCCCGATCAGGCCGTCGACATAGGCAAACATGGCGATGGCCGCCCGCTCGACATCCAGGTCGGCGGGCAACTGGCCACGGCGTACCGCATTGGCCAAGGCGCGGGAAATGCCTTCGTGGCATTCGACGATGGCGCCTTGTCGCTGCTGGCGGATTTCACACATCTCATCGGTGAACTCGCACTTGTGATGCAGGATTTCATTGATACGCCGGGTCCTGGCGTCCAGTACCAGCTCGTTGAGCACTTGCAACAGCAGCTTGCGCATGCAGCCGAGCGGATCGAGCTCGTCCTCGCTTTCGCTGGCACGCGCGAGATGGTCATGGGTCTCGTGCAAACTGTCGAGCAGCGCCTGGACCAGCTCGGCCTTGTTACTAAAATGCCAGTAGATCGCACCACGGGTGACGCCCGCGATCTCGGCGATATCGGCCAAGGTGGTTCGCGCAACTCCGCGCTTGTAGAAAGCCTTTTCCGCCGCCTCGATGATCTGCGCGCGGGTTTCCTGGGCTTCCTCTTTGGTTCGACGGACCATGGCAGCTCAACCTCATCTGAGCCCGGCACGAGAATCGCCTGGGCTTTGGGCCGGGTTCGCCTCTGCAGGGCGACTCCCGGATGCATTAATCACGTTTTGCGGTAGTAGCCTGGTACCACCACGCGGTATTTACAAACAACCATGAATGTAAGTATATTCGTTAGTAAGCTACTAATCCACTCGATAGCGATTTTTCTGAAAAGACTCTTCCACTATTCTTGAGCTCCCCCTGCTCCTGCGACCCGAGGATCCTCATGCAATTCAAGCCAGCCGTTACCGCCCTGGTTTCCGCCGTCGCCCTTGCAACCCTGCTCAGTGGCTGCAAGAAAGAAGAAGCCGCGCCTGCAGCGCAGGCTCCTCAGGTCGGCGTCGTCACCCTGCAGCCGCAGGCCTTCACCCTGACCTCGGAACTGCCAGGGCGCACCAGCGCCTATCGCGTCGCCGAAGTCCGTCCACAGGTCAATGGCATCATTCTCAAGCGCCTGTTCAAGGAAGGCAGCGACGTCAAGGAAGGGCAGCAGCTCTACCAGATCGATCCCGCCGTCTATGAAGCCAACCTGGGTAATGCCCAGGCCAACCTTCAGGCTACCCGCTCGCTGGCCGAGCGCTACAAGCAACTGATCGACGAGCAGGCCGTCTCCAAACAGGAATATGACGACGCCAATGCCAAACGATTGCAGGCCGAAGCCTCGCTCAAGAGCGCGCAGATCGACCTGCGCTACACCAAGGTGCTGGCGCCGATCAGCGGTCGCATCGGACGCTCGTCGGTCACCGAAGGCGCGCTGGTGAGCAATGGCCAGACCAACGCCATGGCCACCATCCAGCAGCTCGACCCGATCTACGTCGACGTCACTCAGTCCACCGCCGAACTGCTCAAGTTGCGCCGTGACCTGGAAAGCGGCCGTCTGCAGAAGGCTGGCGACAATGCCGCGAAGGTGCAGCTGGTGCTTGAAGACGGCAGCACGTTCGCCGGTGAAGGTCGCCTGGAGTTCTCCGAAGTCTCGGTCGATGAAACCACAGGCTCGGTGACCCTGCGTGCGGTGTTCGCCAACCCGGACCACACCCTCCTGCCTGGCATGTTCGTGCATGCCCGCCTGCAAGCTGGTGTCAATGCCAACGCGATCCTCGCTCCACAGCAAGGTGTGACCCGCGATCTCAAGGGCTCGCCCACGGCACTGGTGGTGAACAAGGATAACAAGGTGGAACTGCGTCAACTCAAGGCCAGCCGCACGCTGGGCAACGAGTGGCTGATCGAGGAAGGCCTCAATCCGGGCGACCGCCTGATCACCGAGGGGCTGCAGTTCGTGCGTCCAGGTGTCGAGGTCAAGGTCAGCGAAGCCACCAACGTCAAGAAGCCGGGCAGCCCTGAACAGGCCAGCGCCGCGAAAGCCGACGCCAAAGCGGAGTAAACCATGTCGAAGTTCTTTATCGATCGCCCGATCTTCGCCTGGGTGATCGCCTTGGTGATCATGCTGGTCGGGGCCTTGTCGATCCTGAAACTGCCGATCAACCAGTACCCCAGCATCGCGCCGCCGGCCATCGCCATCGCCGTGACCTACCCGGGCGCCTCGGCGCAGACCGTGCAGGACACCGTGGTACAGGTCATCGAGCAGCAGCTCAACGGTATCGACAACCTGCGCTACGTGTCTTCGGAAAGTAACTCCGACGGCAGCATGACCATCACCGCTACCTTCGAGCAGGGTACCAACGCCGACACCGCGCAGGTGCAGGTGCAGAACAAGCTCAACCTGGCCACCCCGCTGCTGCCGCAGGAAGTGCAGCAGCAAGGTATCCGTGTCACCAAGGCAGTGAAGAACTTCCTGCTGGTGATCGGCCTGGTGTCCGAAGATGGCAGCATGACCAAGGACGACCTGGCCAACTACATCGTCTCCAACATGCAGGACCCGATCTCGCGTACCGCAGGTGTTGGTGACTTCCAGGTGTTCGGTGCCCAGTACGCCATGCGTATCTGGCTCGATCCGGCCAAGCTCAACAAGTTCCAGTTGACCCCGGTCGATGTACGTACCGCCGTCACTGCGCAGAACGTGCAGGTTTCTTCCGGCCAGCTCGGTGGCCTGCCAGCGATGCCGGGTACCCAGCTCAACGCCACCATCATCGGCAAGACTCGCCTGCAGACCGCCGAGCAGTTCGAGAAGATCCTGCTCAAGGTCAACAGCGATGGCTCGCAGGTGCGCCTGCGTGACGTCGCCAAGGTCGGGCTGGGCGGCGAGAACTACGCGGTCAGCGCGCAGTTCAACGGCAAGCCGGCATCGGGCCTGGCGGTCAAGCTGGCAACCGGCGCCAACGCCCTGGATACCGCCAAGGCCTTGCGCAAGACCATCAGCGACCTTGAGCCGTTCTTCCCGCCCGGGGTCAAGGCAGTGTTCCCGTATGACACCACGCCAGTGGTCACCGAATCGATCAGCGGGGTAATCCACACCCTGATCGAAGCCGTGGTCCTGGTGTTCCTGGTGATGTACCTGTTCCTGCAGAACTTCCGCGCCACCATCATCACCACCATGACCGTTCCGGTGGTGTTGCTGGGCACCTTCGGCATCCTTGCGGCCGCAGGCTTCAGCATCAACACCCTGACCATGTTCGCAATGGTCCTGGCCATCGGCCTGCTGGTGGACGATGCCATCGTCGTCGTGGAAAACGTCGAGCGGGTGATGTCCGAAGAAGGGCTACCCCCCAAGGAGGCGACCAAGCGCTCGATGCAGCAGATTCAGGGCGCGCTGGTGGGTATTGCCCTGGTGCTTTCGGCGGTCCTGCTGCCGATGGCCTTCTTCGGCGGCTCCACCGGCGTGATCTACCGCCAGTTCTCGATCACCATCGTATCGGCCATGGGTCTGTCGGTGCTGGTGGCGCTGGTCTTCACCCCGGCGCTGTGCGCGACCATGCTCAAGCCGCTGAAAAAGGGTGAGCACCACACGGCCAAGGGCGGCTTCTTCGGCTGGTTCAACCGTAACTTCGACCGCAGCGTACAGGGCTACGAGCGCAGTGTCGGTACGATCCTGCGCAACAAGATCCCGTTCCTGCTGGCCTATGCGCTGATCGTGGTGGGCATGATCTGGCTGTTCACTCGCATCCCCATCGCGTTCCTGCCTGAAGAAGACCAGGGCGTACTCTTCGCCCAGGTGCAGACCCCGGCCGGCTCCAGTGCCGAGCGCACCCAGGTGGTGGTCGACAAGATGCGCGAGTACCTCCTCAAGGACGAAGCCGACACCGTGTCGTCGGTGTTCACCGTGACCGGGTTCAACTTCGCCGGTCGTGGCCAGAGTTCGGGCATGGCGTTCATCATGCTCAAACCTTGGGGCGAGCGTTCGGCCGAGAACAGCGTGTTCAATCTCTCGACCCGCGCCCAGCAGCACTTCTTCAGCTTCCGCGATGCGATGGTGTACGCCTTCGCACCGCCGGCAGTGCTCGAACTGGGTAACGCCACCGGCTTCGACGTGTTCCTCCAGGACCGTGCCGGCGTCGGCCACGAGAAGCTCATGGAAGCGCGCAACCAGTTCCTGGCCAAGGCCTCGCAGAGCAAGATCCTCTCCGCAGTGCGCCCCAACGGCCTGAACGACGAGCCGCAGTACCAGCTGATCGTCGACGATGAGCGCGCCAGTGCCCTGGGCGTCACCATTGCCGACATCAACAACACCCTGTCGATCGCGCTGGGTGGCAGCTACGTCAACGACTTCATCGATCGTGGCCGGGTCAAGAAGGTGTACATCCAGGGTGACTCCAGTGCCCGCATGAGCCCCGAAGACCTGCAGAAATGGTACGTGCGCAACGGCCAGGGCGAGATGGTGCCGTTCTCCTCCTTCGCCTCCGGTGAATGGACCTACGGCTCGCCGAAGCTGTCGCGTTACAACGGCGTGGAAGCAGTCGAGATCCTCGGTGCCCCGGCGCCTGGCTACAGTACCGGCGAGGCCATGGCCGAGGTCGAACGCATCGTCGGCGAACTGCCGTCGGGCATCGGCTACTCCTGGACCGGCATGTCCTACGAGGAGAAGCTCTCCGGTTCGCAGATGCCGGCGCTGTTCGCCCTTTCGCTGCTGTTCGTGTTCCTCTGCCTGGCAGCGCTGTACGAAAGCTGGTCGATCCCGATCGCCGTCGTGCTGGTGGTGCCGCTGGGTATCATCGGTGCACTGATCGCCACCAGCATGCGCGGGCTGTCGAATGACGTGTACTTCCTCGTCGGCCTGCTGACGACCATCGGCCTGGCGGCGAAAAACGCCATCCTGATCGTCGAGTTCGCCAAAGAGCTGCACGAACAGGGCAAGAGCCTGTTCGATGCGACGATCGAGGCGTGCCGCATGCGTCTGCGCCCGATCATCATGACCTCGCTGGCATTCATCCTCGGCGTGGTACCGTTGACCATCGCCAGCGGCGCAGGCTCTGGCAGCCAGCACGCGATCGGCACCGGGGTGATCGGCGGCATGATCAGTGCGACTGTGCTGGCGATCTTCTGGGTACCGCTGTTCTTCGTAGCAGTGTCGTCGCTGTTCGGCAGCAAAGAGCCGCACACCGACGCCACCCCTGAAACTCCACGTAATGAGGCTGGGCAATGACCAAGTCTTTGTTGTCCCTGGCGGTAACCGCTTTCATTCTCGGCGGCTGCTCGCTTATTCCTGACTACCAGACCCCGGAAGCGCCGGTGGCCGCGCAGTGGCCGCAAGGCCCTGCGTACTCGCCGACCCAGTCGGCAGACGTGGCCGCCGCCGAACAGGGCTGGCGCCAGTTCTTCCACGACCCGGCGCTGCAGAAGCTGATCCAGACCTCGCTGGTCAACAACCGCGACCTGCGTGTGGCCGCGTTGAACATCGATGCCTACCGTGCGCAGTACCGCATCCAGCGCGCCGACCTGTTCCCGGCGGTCTCGGCCACAGGCAGCGGCAGCCGTCAGCGGGTTCCGGGCAACCTGTCACAGACCGGCGAAGCGAACATCACCAGCCAGTACTCGGCAACGTTGGGCGTCAGCGCCTATGAGCTGGACCTGTTCGGCCGCGTCCGCAGCCTGAGCGAACAGGCACTGGAGACCTACCTGTCCAGCGAGCAGGCACGTCGCTCCACGCAGATCAGCCTGGTGGCCAGCGTGGCCAACGCCTACTACACCTGGCAGGCCGACCAGGCGCTGCTGAAGCTGACCGAAGAAACGCTCAAGACCTACGAAGAAAGCTACAACCTGACCCGCCGCAGCAACGAGGTCGGCGTGGCCTCCGCACTTGACCTGAGCCAGGCGCGCACCGCTGTCGAAGGCGCGCGGGTCAAGCTGTCGCAGTACCAGCGTCTGGTGGCGCAGGACCTGAACAGCCTGACCGTGCTGCTGGGCACCGGTGTACCGGCGGACCTGCCGGCCTCGCTGAAGCTCGACGCCGACCAACTGGCCGACGTGCCAGCGGGCCTGCCGTCCGACCTGCTGCAGCGGCGTCCGGACATCCAGGAAGCCGAGCACCTGCTCAAGGCTGCCAACGCCAACATCGGCGCAGCCCGCGCGGCGTTCTTCCCGAGCATCAGCCTGACCGCCAACGCTGGTACCCTGAGCCCGGACATGGGCGGGCTGTTCAAGGGGGGGTCGGGGACCTGGCTGTTCCAACCGCAGATCAACCTGCCGATCTTCAACGCCGGCAGCCTGCGCGCCAGCCTGGACTACTCGAAGATCCAGAAGGACATCAACGTCGCCAAGTACGAAAAGACCATCCAGACCGCCTTCCAGGAAGTCTCCGATGGCCTGGCGGCGCGCAAGACCTTCGAAGAGCAGTTGCAGGCCCAACGTGACCTGGTTGCCGCCAACCAGGATTACTACCGTCTGGCAGAGCGTCGCTACCGCATCGGTATCGACAGCAACCTGACCTTCCTCGACGCCCAGCGCAACCTGTTCAGTGCCCAGCAGGCGCTGATCAGCGATCGCCTGTCGCAGCTGACCAGCGAGGTCAACCTGTACAAGGCGCTCGGCGGTGGCTGGTACGAGCAGACCGGACAGGCCAACCAGCAGGCTTCGGTGGACTCGCCCAAAGGCTGAGTGATCCGGCAACAGCATCAAGCCCACCCTCGCGGTGGGCTTTTTGTTTTCCGGCAAAAACACCCCACCTCACACAATGCGTTCGATTATCGCCCCGTTCCACTTCCGACGAATTGCCCGCCGCAGCTCCGATCACGCACCATCCTTCACGCAACGTTGCACAAGTTCATCAATAAAGCGTCGACCTGCAGCCTCCGGCCGCAGCGCTCCGACTCGCCCATAAAAACAAGAGATCCACGACAGATGAGCATTCTGCAACCCGCACGCCCCCTGCTGCCGGGCCTTCTGGCCATGTCCTGCGCCCTCCCCGCCCTCGCCGCCGACGGCGGCTTCGTGGAAGACGCCAAGGCCACCCTCAACCTGCGCAACTTCTACATCAACCGCAACTTCGTCGACCCCGCCAAGGCCCAGGGCAAGGCCGAGGAATGGACGCAAAGCTTCATCCTCGACGCCCGTTCCGGGTTCACCCAGGGCACCGTCGGCTTTGGCGTCGATGTGCTGGGGCTGTATTCGGTCAAGCTCGATGGCGGCAAGGGGACGGCCGGCACGCAGCTGCTGCCAGTGCACGACGATGGTCGCCCCGCCGACGACTTCGGCCGCCTGGGTGTCGCGCTCAAGGCCAGGATTTCACAGACCGAGCTCAAGGTCGGCGAATGGATGCCGGTACTGCCGATCCTGCGCTCTGACGATGGTCGTTCGCTGCCGCAGACCTTCCGCGGCGGCCAGATCACCTCCAGGGAGATCACCGGGCTGACCCTGTACGCCGGCCAGTTCCGTGGCAACAGCCCGCGCAACGACGCCAGCATGGAGGACATGGCGCTGTTCAGCCGCCCGGGCTTCACCTCCGACCGCTTCAACTTTGCAGGGGGTGAGTACAGCTTCAACGACAAGCGCACCCTGGTCGGGGTGTGGGACGCCCAGCTCAAGGATATCTACCGCCAGCAGTACTTCAACCTGGTGCACAGCCAGCCCTTGGGCGACTGGACCCTGGGGGCGAACCTGGGTTACTTCATCGGCAAGGAAGACGGCGCCGAGCGTGCCGGCAAGCTGGACAACCGCACCGCCTCGGCCATGCTTTCGGCGCGCTATCAGGGTCATACGTTCTATGTCGGCCTGCAGAAGGTCAGCGGCGATGACGAGTGGATGCGAGTCAACGGCACCAGCGGCGGCACCTTGGCCAACGACAGCTACAACGCCAGCTTCGAGAATGCCAAGGAGCGCTCCTGGCAACTGCGCCACGATTTCAACTTTGCCACCGTCGGCATCCCCGGGCTGACCCTGATGAACCGCTACATCAAGGGCGACAACGTGCATGTCGGCAGCATCACCGATGGCAAGGAGTGGGCGCGCGAGAGCGAACTGGCGTACGTGATCCAGTCCGGTACGTTCAAGGACCTGTCGGTGAAATGGCGCAACTCCACCATGCGCAGGGATTTCAGCACCAACGCCTTCGACGAGAACAGGCTGATCGTGAGTTATCCGTTCAGCCTGTTGTGAAAGTCGCGCCGCGCTTGGGGGGCGGGCTTACCCGCCCCTATAAATAACAAAAACAGCTAAACAACTAACTAAACCATCGTTGACGGAATAAGTGACAAGGTCTAAAACGAGCCCTCTCTACTCCGCAGAATCTCGATATGGACCTTCGCCAACTGCGCTATTTCATCGCCCTCACCGAGTACCGCAGCTTCGTCCGCGCTGCCGAAGCCATGGGCATTACCCAGCCCGCGTTCAGTCGCGCCATCCAGGGCCTGGAGCAGGAGTTCGGCTGCGCCCTGGTCGATCGCGGCAACAAGGCGCTGCAACCGACCCCCGAAGGCCAGGTGGTGCTGCAACATGCCCGGCGCCTGGTTCAGGGGGCCGCACAACTGAGCAACGACGTGCTGCAGATGACCAAGCTCGACGCCGGCGAACTGCATTTCGGCAGCGGCCAAGCCCTGGCTGCACGACTGGTACCCGACGCCCTGCAGCAGTTCATCACCCAGCATCCGGGGATTCGCACCGAGCTGCTGGTGGACAATGCCGAACGTCTGGGCCAGGCCCTGCGCCGCGAGCAGATCGAGTTTTTCGTCGACGATATCCGCCCCTTCGAGGCCGACCCCAACTTCCACACCGAGCCCCTCAACCCGCGCCCGGGCCTGTTCTTCTGCCGCCCCGGCCATCCGCTGCTGGCCAAGGACAGCCTGTCGACCAACGATCTGTTCGCCTACCCCCTGGCCAGCGCCCTGCTCACTCCCGGTGTACGCAAGCGCCTGGCCAATCTCAGCGGACGCAGCGACTTCATCCCACACCTGCAGACCGAACACCTGGCAGTGCTGCGCAGCGTGGTGCTGGCCAGCGATACCCTCGGCAGCGCCAGCGAGGAAGCCGTGGCCGAGGACCTGGCCGCGGGGCGCCTGGTACGCCTGCACTGGCGTAACCTGCCGCCGGGGCTGGAAGTGCTGAGCGTGCGTTGCGGGGTGATCAGCCGCAGCGGCTATCGCCTGTCACCGGCAGCACGGGCGATGATCGATACCTTGGTCAGCCTGGATGCGCGGCCATCTCCCGCAGCCTCGGCGCATCGAGGATCAGCACTTCGCCATAGCCCAGTTGCACCACCCCCGCCTGCTCCAGCGCCTTGAGGATCTGGTTGATGGTCTGGCGCGACAGGGACAGCATCAGCGCCAATTGCTCCTGCGACAATTGCAGGCGCCATTGGGCAACATCGCGCTCGCCATAGCCTTCGGCGATCTGCAACAGCCGATGGGCCACACGTGGCCCCGCGGCCAGCAGGTGCTGCTGCTCAAGCGCGACGAACACCCAGCGCAGCTTGTGGCTCATCAGCAGAGCCAGGTCGCGCCAGTGCTGCGGATGCTGCGCCAACCAGTCGAGCAGCGCTGCCTGAGGGATCCACAACAGCTGCGTGACACCTTCGGCAAAGGCATCGTGGGTGCGTGGCTGGCCGTCGAACAAGCTGATCTCGCCGAACCAGTAAGGCGGCTCGACCAACGTCAACAGCGCTTCCTTGCCCTCACGGCTGACCGCGCCGACGCGCATGGCACCCTCCAGCACCGCATACAAACCGCAGGGCGGATCACCACGCTGGAACAGGCACTGTCCGGCCGCCAGCTCACGTGAACGCGCCAATGCCAGCAGGCTATCCTGAACCTGAGCGGGCAACTGCCGAAACCACTGGCCGTGGCTCAACTGCGCACGCCAGGCTTGGGGGTTGTCCATGACACCTCTTCTGAACGGACTCTGTCGGCCAGGCGACAGACGACGGCGGATGAACGGGGCAAGCTGTCGCTACCCCTGATGGAGGAACAACAATGAAAAACCTCGTCGAACACCTGAGTCAATACGCGGCCTATCATCGCGACCCGCGCAACATCGCCACGCACTTCGTCGGCATTCCGCTGATCGTGCTGGCGGTCAGCATCCTGCTGTCACGACCCGGCTGGCCGGTTGCCGGCATCTGGCTGTCGCCAGCGCTGCTGGTGGCGGCAGCGTCGGTGTGGTTCTACCTGCGCCTGGACCTGCGCTTCGGGCTGGTGATGGGCGTGTTGCTGGGGCTGTGCCTGTGGGCAGGCGAATGGCTGGCGCTGCAAAGCACCGGGCTGTGGCTGAGTGCCGGGCTCGGGGCCTTCGTGCTGGGCTGGATCATCCAGTTCGTCGGGCATGCCTACGAGGGCAGGAAACCCGCCTTCGTCGACGATGTCAGCGGCTTGATCATCGGGCCACTGTTCGTGGTTGCAGAACTGGCGTTCATGCTTGGGCTGTGTGCCGGTCTGAGGCAGCAGGTGGAAGCCAACGCCGGGCCGGTAGCGGTGCGCGGGAAGAAGGCGGCGGTGTAGACGCTGGAACAGTGCTGAATTCTTCGCGGGCTTGCCCGCGAAGAATTCAGTGGGGATCTATGGCCTAGGCCCGCGACTCGACCCCAAGCTCATCCCACACCGACTCGGCCAGGTGGAAGGTCGCATTGGCCGCCGGGATCCCGCAATAGATCGCGCTCTGCATGATCACTTCCTTGATCTCCTCGCGGGTCACGCCATTGTTGGCCGCCGCGCGCAGGTGCAGCTTGAGTTCCTCGTTGCGGTTCATGCCGATCAACATGGCGATGGTGATCAGGCTGCGGGTGTGGCGTGGCAACCCCGGGCGGGTCCAGATATCGCCCCAGGCGTGGCGCGTGATCATCTCCTGGAACTCGCCATTGAAGTCGTTGAGCTTCTCCAGGCTGCGGTCCACATGGGCATCGCCCAGCACCGCGCGACGCACCTGCATGCCAGCGTCGTAACGTTGTTTCTCATCCATGGCGTATTCCTCAACGGGCCAACAGGAAATCGAGCACGCGACGGCTGAACGGCTCGCCGACCTCGACATTGGACAGGTGCGCGGCCAGGAAGCCGGTGTACTCGGCGCCTGCCACATGCTCTTGGATGTACAGGCCACCCGAGGGCGGCGTTACCGCATCGGCCTCCCCGGAAATCACCAGCAGCGGCGCGCTGATCACTCCCAACTGATCGCGGAAATCGGCATCGCGCACCGCACCGCAGTTGGCGGCATAGCCCTGTGGCGAAGTGGTTGCGAGCATGTCGGTGATACGTTTGACCTGATCCGCGTGCTCGCTCGACCACGCCGGGGTGAACCAGCGCTCGATGGACGCATCACGCAACCCACGCATGGCCTCGGCGCCGTCGCGCAAGACCATTTCGATGCGCGGATTCCAGTTTTCAGGCGATCCGATCTTCGCCGCCGTGTTGCACACCACCAGACGCTGCAGGCGCTCGCCAGCATTGATGCCGAGCCACTGACCGATCAGGCCGCCCATCGACAACCCGCAGAAGTGCGCGCGCGCGATCTGCAGAGCATCCAGCAGCGCCAGCACATCACGCCCCAGTTGTTCGATGCTGTACGGCCCTTCGGTGACCAGCGAATCGCCATGGCCGCGCGTGTCGTAGCGCAGTACTCGAAAGTGTTCGGTCCACAGCGGCATCTGGCTATCCCACATGTGCAGGTTGGTGCCCAGCGAGTTGGACAGCACCAGCACGGGGGCGTGCTCGGGGCCTTCGAGTTGGTAGTTCAGTACGCCATCGGCCAGTTGCAAATGCGCCACAGCGGTCTCCTTCAAGCAGTGAAACGTTGATGTTCGGCCACAGCCCGCGCCACCCAGACGCGGGCCTGGCCGAGGTAATGGGCAGGGTCGAGCAACTGGTCGAGGGCTTCGCCAGACAGCTGTTCGGTGACCTGTGGCTCGTCGCCGAGCACGGCACGCAGGTGGCGCTGTTCGGCCACCGCGCGCTGGCAGCATTGCTCCAGCAGGTGATGGGCCTTGTCGCGCCCCAGACGCTGGGCCAGCACGATGCTCACCGCTTCGGCCAGCACCAGGCCTTGAGTCAGTTCAAGGTTGCGGCGCATGCGCTCGGCGTCCACCTCCATGCCCTCGGCGATCAGTTGTGCCTGGCGCAGGGCGCCGGAGACCAGGCAGCAGATGTCTGGCAGGGTCTCCCATTCGGCATGCCACAGGCCCAGGCTACGCTCGTGCTCCTGGGGCATGGCGGCGAACAGCGTCGACAGCAGCCCCGGCACGCGGGTCGCGGCGCCGATCAGCACCGCTGCACCCACAGGGTTGCGCTTGTGCGGCATGGTCGAAGAGCCGCCCTTGCCCGGCGCAGCAGGCTCGAACACCTCGCCAGCCTCGGTCTGCATCAACAGGCTGATATCGCGACCGAATTTGCCCAGGCTGCCGGCAATCAGGCCCAGCACCGAGGCGAACTCCACCAGGCGGTCGCGCTGGGTGTGCCAGGGCTGCTCGGGCAAGGCGAGGCCAAGTTGTGCCGACAGCGCCTCGGCCACCGGCAATGCCTTGCTGCCCAGCGCCGCAAGGCTGCCAGAGGCTCCCCCTAATTGCAGGCACAACAGGCGCGGACGCAGCTCCTGCAAGCGCTGGCGGTGACGGGTCAACGCCCCGAGCATACCGGCCAGCTTCATGCCCAGCGTCACAGGCGTGGCGTGCTGCAGCCAGGTGCGCCCCACCAGCGGCGTGTCGGCATGCAGCAAAGCCTGGCGTGCGAGGGTGTCGGCGAGCTTTTCCAGATCTGCCTCGATCAACCCCAGGGCATCACGCAGTTGCAGAACCAGGCCAGTGTCCATCGCATCCTGGCTGGTAGCCCCCAGGTGCACATAACGCTCGGCCTCCGGCACGCCACTGGCAACCACCTTGCCCAGTGCCTTGACCAGCGGGATCGCCGAGTTGCCAGCCACCGCAATGGCCTGCGCCAGCGCTTGCACGTCATAGCGCTCGGCCTTGCATGCCGCCTCGATGGCCGCCACCGCGGTGTGCGGCACCAGCCCTGCGTCAGCCTCGGCGCGCGCCAGGGCAGCCTCGAAGTCGAGCATGCCCTGCAGGCGGCCATGGTCGCTGAACACCTCGCGCATGGCCGGGGCGGTGAAGTAGGCATCGAACAGTTGGTTGCTCATGCAACGTCCTTAGTGATCATGGTGCAGGTACGCCGCCTGCTTGGGCAGGCGCAGGCTGAACAGGAAGGCCACTGCCATCATGGCGGTCACGTACCAGTAGAAAGTGTTCTCCATCCCCAGCGTCTTCAAGCCCAGGGCGACGTATTCGGCCGAACCGCCGAAGACCGCGTTGGCCACGGCATAGGCCAGGCCCACACCCAAGGCACGCACCTGAGGTGGGAACATCTCGGCCTTCACCAGGCCGCTGATGGAGGTATAGAAACTGACGATGCACAGCGCGAGGGTCACCAGCACGAAGGCCATGAACGGGCTGGTCACGGTCTTGAGCGCCATCAGCAACGGCACGGTGAACAGAGTGCCCAGCGCGCCGAACAACAGCATCGAGTTACGTCGGCCGATACGGTCGGACAACATGCCGAACAGTGGCTGCAGGATCATGAACAGGAACAGCGCGCCAGTCATCACGAAGCTGGCGCTCTTGGCGTTCATGCCGGCCGTGTTGACCAGGTACTTCTGCATGTAGGTGGTGAAGGTGTAGAAGATCAACGAACCGCCAGCGGTATAGCCCAGCACCGTGATGAAGGCTGCGGCGTGGTTGCGGAACAGGCCACTGACGCTGCCGGCATCTTTATCCTGGCGAGTCTCGGCACTGCTAGTCTCTTTCAGCGATCGGCGCAGCATCAGCGAAATCAGCGCGGCGACGGCGCCGACCACGAACGGAATGCGCCAGCCCCAGGCGCGCAGTTCTTCTTCAGTGAGCAGTTGCTGCAGGATCACCACCACCAGCACCGCCAGCAACTGGCCACCGATCAGGGTGACGTACTGGAACGAGGCGAAGAATCCACGCTGGCCGCGCAGGGCCACCTCACTCATGTAGGTCGCGGTGGTGCCGTACTCACCGCCGACCGACAGGCCCTGGACCAGTCGCGCAAACAGCAGCAGTGCCGGAGCCCAGGTACCGATGCTCGAATAGGTCGGCAGGCAGGCGATCAGCAACGAGCCTGCGCACATCATCAACACCGAGATCATCAACGAGTTCTTGCGCCCGTGACGGTCGGCCAGGCGGCCGAAAATCCAGCCACCGATGGGGCGCATCAGAAAGCCTGCGGCGAACACCCCGGCCGTGTTGAGCAATTGCACCGTGGGGTCGTCGGAGGGGAAGAACGCCGGAGCGAAGTAAATGGCGCAGAAGGCATAGACATAGAAGTCGAACCACTCCACCAGGTTGCCGGAAGAAGCCCCGACGATGGCGAAGATACGGCTTTTACGCTCCTCGCCCGTGTAATGGATTGCGGTCATGGCGTGCTTACTCCTCGAGGGTTACCATCAATTCTAGACATACCCGGTAACACTCTCGTTCCGCTTGGGGGCTGACCATTAGCCTTATGTCTTGCAGGTCCGGCCTCTTCGCGGGCAAGCCCGCTCCCACAGGATGGCGTGAGCGGCTTGCCCACGAAGAGGCCGGCACAGGTCAAACCCGCTCGATGGCCAGCGCCAACCCCTGCCCCACGCCGACACACATGGTTGCCAGGCCCTTGCGCCCGCCGCTCTTTTCCAGTTGGTGCAGCGCCGTCAGCACCAGCCGCGCGCCGCTCATGCCCAACGGATGCCCCAGGGCGATCGCTCCGCCATTGGGATTGACCTGAGGCGCATCGTCCGCCACGCCCAGCTCGCGCAGCACCGCCAGGCCCTGGCTGGCAAAGGCTTCGTTGAGTTCGATCACATCGAAATCAGCCACGGCGATACCCAGGCGCTCGGTGAGCTTGCGCACCGCAGGCACGGGGCCTATGCCCATCACCCGCGGCGCCACGCCGGCACTGGCCATGCCCAGGACACGGGCACGTGGGGTCAGGCCGTGTTTCTTCACCGCATCGGCCGATGCCAGGATCAGCGCCGCGGCGCCATCGTTCACACCCGACGCATTGCCAGCAGTGACGGTCTTGTCCGCGCCATTGACCGGCTTGAGCCTGGCCAGCGCTTCCAAGGTAGTGTCCGGGCGCAGGTGTTCATCCTGCTCGACCAGGGTTTCGCCCTTCTTGTGGACGATACGCACCGGCACGATCTCCTCGGCGAAGAAACCTGCTGCCTGCGCGGCGGCGGCCTTCTGCTGGCTGCGCAGGGCGAAGGCATCCTGGTCGGCACGCGAGACCCGGTGATCGTCGGCAACGTTGTCGGCAGTCTCAGGCATGGCATCGACACCGTACTGCGCCTTCATCAACGGGTTGATGAAGCGCCAGCCGATGGTGGTGTCTTCAAGCTTCATGTTGCGCGAGTAGCCACTCTCGGCCTTGCCCATCACGAACGGCGCGCGCGACATCGACTCGACGCCACCAGCGATGGCCAGCTCCATCTCGCCACTGGCGATGGCGCGAAACGCCGTGCCGACCGCATCCATGCCCGAGGCGCAGAGGCGGTTGAGGGTCACGCCGGGAATGCTCTCGGGCAGGCCCGCCAGCAGCAGCGCCATGCGCGCGACGTTGCGGTTATCCTCGCCGGCCTGGTTGGCACAGCCGAGAAACACTTCGTCGAGCTGATCCCAGCGAACCTGCGGGTTGCGCTCGACCAGCGCCTTGAGCGGCACCGCCGCCAGATCGTCGGCGCGCACACCAGCCAAGGCGCCGCCGAAACGGCCAATCGGGGTACGGATCGCGTCGCAGATGAATACGTCACGCATCAGGCTTCTCCTGCGCTCTGGCCATGGGCTGCTGCAGTACGGGCTTCAAGATCACGCAGGGCGGTCAATTCTGTCTCGCTCGGCTCGGCGGTGGCCTGCACGTCATCGGCAAAGCGAATCGCCCAGCCGGTGGCGGCGACGATCTGTTCGCGGGTCACGCCCGGATGGATCGAGGTAACGACGAATTCGTGGGTGCCGACTTCCGGCTCCATGATGCACAGGTCGGTGATGATGCCCACCGGCCCCTCGCCGGGCAGGCCCAGGCGCTTGCGCGAATCGCCGCCCTCGCCGTGCCCGACCGAGGTGATGAAGTCGAGCTTGTCGACGAAAGCGCGCGGCGATTGCTTCAGAATGATCAGCACCTGCTTGGCGGAGCCTGCGATCTCTGGCGCACCGCCCGCGCCCGGCAGGCGAGTCTTGGGCGCGTGGTAATCACCGACCACGGTGGTGTTGATGTTGCCGAAGCGGTCGACCTGGGCGGCGCCGAGGAAGCCCACATCGATACGACCGCCCTGCAGCCAATAGCGGAAGATCTCGCCGGTCGGCACCACGGTGTCAGCGGTCTCAGCCAACTCGCCATCGCCGATCGACAGCGGCAACACACTCGGTTTGGCACCGATCGGGCCAGACTCATAGATCAGCACCACGTCGGGCGACGAGGTCAGGCGCGCCAGGTTGGCGGCCTTGGACGGCAGGCCGATCCCCACGAAGCAGACGGCGCCGTTACGCAGGCGACGGGCCGCGGCCACGGTCATCATTTCGGAGGTGGAGTAGCTCATTGTTCAGCCTCCAGCTTGCGCTTGAATTCGGTGAAGTCGGTGGTACCGCGGATGTAGGTGTCGATCCAGGCCGTGAAGGATTCGCGGTTGCGTGCGATCGGGTCCCAGGCCTGGTAGAAGCGGTTGTCACGCTCGTAATAGCCATGGGCGTAGGACGGATGCGCGCCGCCCGGTACCAGGCACACTGCACTGAGCGCCCAGGTCGGCAGTACGCAGGCGTTCATCGGCGCTTGCAGGTCGTCGACGATTTCCTCGACTGTGACGATGCAGCGCTTGGCGGCCAGGGCCGCTTCCTTCTGCACCCCGAGGATGCCCCACAGCAGCACGTTGCCCTTGCGGTCGGCTTTCTGCGCATGGATCACGGTGACATCCGGGCGAACCGAAGGCACGGCAGCCAGCACTTCGCCCGTGAACGGGCAAGTGACCGACTTGATCAGCGGGTTGACCTTGGGCAGGTCGGAGCCGGCGTAGGCACGCAATACCGCGAACGGCAGGCCGGAGGCGCCGGCAACGTAGGCGTTGGCCAGGTCGGCATGGCTGTGCTCTTCGATCTCGATCGCGTGCGGCCATTGTTTCTCCACGGCGTCGCGCAGGCGATGCAGCGAGCCGACCCCCGGGTTGCCGCCCCACGAGAAGATCAGTTTGCGCGCACAACCGGCACCGATCAGTTGGTCGTAGATCAGGTCCGGCGTCATGCGCACCAGCGTGAGGTCGCGTTTGCCCTGGCGGATGATTTCGTGACCGGCGGCGGTAGGAATCAGATGGGTGAAACCTTCGAGGGCAACGCTGTCGCCGTCGTGGACGAACTGCTTCACGGCATCATGAAGCGAGAGGATTGCTGCCATTGGAGACTCCTGGTCAGGCTGAGTCGGGTTTGAGTGCAGCGTCGCTGCGATGGGCTCAGATTAAGGAGACCGGGGGTGGGGAAACAATCCGATAATCGACCTTTTGTGCGGTTATCGAACGGTTTGAATGCGTTACCGATGATGACGGGTGGCGACCTTTTCGCAGGCAAGCCCGCGAAAAGACCACCACCCCAATGCCTGATCAGGTGGCGTCAGCGTGACTCACCAAGCCTTTGACGATAACCCCGACGGTCGCCAGCGCGGCCGGCACCAGGAGCGCGGTCAGCACCTGCTCGAAAGTCCAGCCCAGCCCCAGCAGCGTCGCCCCGCTCCAGGCTCCGAGAATCGCGCCGAAACGGCCAATGCCCAGCATCCACGACACCCCCGTGGCCCGCCCCTGGGTCGGATAGAAGCGCGCTGCCAGCGAAGGCATCGCCGACTGTGCTCCGTTCACGCACATCCCCGCGACCAGCACCAGAATGGCCAGCAACGTGATGTTGCCCAGGCTTTGACCCACCGCGTAGGCAAACACCCCGGCCAGCAGGTAGAAGATGCCGATGACCTTGTGCGGATTGAAGCGGTCCATCGCCCAGCCCACCGCCACGGCGCTGAGTACGCCGCCGAACTGGAACAGCGCACCGATGAAGGCTGCCGTTTCAAGGCTGGCGCCACTGTCGCGCATCAGCGTCGGCAGCCAACTGGTCAGCAGGTAGACGATCACCAGGCCCATGAAGTAGGTCAGCCATAGCAGCACCGTGCCCAGGCCATATGTGCCAGAGAAGATGACCGCGAAGACGTTGCGCGCAGCCACGGCCTTCTGCTCCGGTACGCTGAAGCTCGCAGCCTGGGCAACCACGGCCGGAGCGATCGGGGCAAGCGTCTTGCGCACCTTGTCGGTGCCGCGATTGCGTACCACCAGAAAACGCGCCGACTCCGGCAACCACACCAGCAGCACCACCGCCAGCAGCAACGGCAGCACACCGCCCAGCACCAGCAGACTGTGCCAGCCGTAGGCTGGGATCAGCTTGGCAGAGATGAAGCCACCACCGGCCATGCCCAGGTTGAAGCCGCAGAACATGCTGGTCACCAGCAGCGACTTCAAGCGCTCCGGGGTGTATTCGGACAGCAGGGTCGTGGCATTGGGCATGCCAGCGCCCAGGCCGAGGCCTGTCAGGAAACGCAGCACCAGCAGTTGATCGACATTGCTGGCGTACGCCGAGGCCAGGCTGAAACCGCCGAACACCAGTACCGCGCCGACCAGCACGCCCTTGCGACCGAAGCGGTCTGCCAGCGGCCCGGAACCCAGGGCACCGAAGACCATTCCAATCAGTGCGGCGCTCATTACCGGGCCCAGGCTGGCACGGTCGATCCCCCACTCCTGGGACAGCGCCGGAGCGATAAACCCCATCGCTGCGGTGTCCAGGCCATCGAGGAAGACAATCAGGAAGCACAGGATCACCACCCGCCATTGATAGCGGGACAGCGGCTGGTCGTTGATGAACGACTGTACATCGAGGCAGTTGCCGACAGCAGTTTGCGGTTTGTTCATTGTTGTTATCCAGAAGATGGGCGCAGGTACACCGCTGCGACAAGTAAGGCGCAGGGCTAAAGAAACCGGTACGGGCGTTGAAATCAGCTGGGTAACGATGCAACTGCGCAAGGCAGCGAGGGGACAGTGGTCATGGGCTTGTCTCGTGTTGTTATTGTCCGGTCGGCAGCGCCGACCGTTGCGAGAAACATTAATCAGCACCTGCGGCGGGCGCAATTCACGAGGAACGACATTGTGCGTTTATCGCACAAGAATAGTTCTACCGCTTGTCCACCTATTGCGGCGGCGCGCCATCCCAGACGCTCAACCGAACAACTGATGGCAAAGATCGCGGCTGGCCGACAACAGTATGGGCAAGAAGCGCTGTTCCAGTTCGTTGCGCGTCACCCGTCCGACGTGGGTGCTGACGTTCAGTGCTGCCAGCACTTGCCCTGAAGCGTCATAGATCGGCACGGCGATCGAGCGCAACCCCTGCTCCAGCTCCTGGTCGACCACACACCAGCCCTGGGCGCGCACCTGCTGGATGCAGGCGAACAGCGACTCGGGCTCATGCAAGGTGCGGCTGGTTCGAGCCTTGAGATCGGCGCGCTCGAAGTACTCGCGCAGGCTGGTGTCGTCCAGTGCCGCCAGGAGGATTCGGCCCATGGAGGTGCAATAGGCCGGTAGGCGGCCACCCACCGACAGGTCGACCGAAATCAGACGCTCCACCGTCGCCGAGCGGGCGATGTAGAGAATGTCGTCGCCTTCGAGGGTCGCCATGTTCGCCGCTTCGTGCAGTTGCTCGCTGATACGGTCCAGGTAGGGCTGGGCCGAGACGGCCAGCGGCGTCGAGGAAAGGTAGGCATGCCCCAGCGTCAGCACCTTGGGCAGCAACGAATAGGTACGTCCGTCGGAAGTGGCGTAACCGAGTTTGATCAAGGTGTGCAGACAACGACGCACTGCGGCGCGGGGGATTTCCGTGCGGTGACTGATCTGGGCAATGGTCAGATGGCGCTTGCGCTCCTGGAAGGCCTGGATCACCGCCAGCCCCCGGGCCAGAGACGTCATGAAGTCGGGGTCGCCGGTGAACGCCTGAATGCGCTTGGCCGGCGATGCGACGATCGGCGGTGCCAGGGAAGGCGAGACGGCACGCTGCGGATCGCTGGGCGTGGAAGCGTTGGTTTCATCGTTCATCGGCAGACCTCAAAAAAAACGGCGCTTCGTGCGATTATCGAACAAGCGGCCGATAATCGCAATTGACCGCCGACACGTTTGCTTATACCTTTCTCGTGCCCTTGTGGCTTCTTTGGAGAGACTGGTCAGGTACCCACCGTAGAAGACTAAAGGCAGCGGCCTCGCTTACCAGCGAGGCCGTTTTCATTTCTGCACTGTTTATCCGAACTTTACTCGGTACGTCGCCTCCAACTTCCCAAGTACAACGGGTCAACTTCCCATTGCACGATCAGGCTCGAGTAAAGGCCGTGGCCATTGGTGATTCGACGGTTATAATTCGGCGCTCGGGTCTGTATGCACGCTGGGAAATGGATCCACGCGCACCGCGTGTTACAGCCCGTACCGAGAACCTCTTCAATTTATCAGGTCGATACTGTGACGAAAGATGAACTGCGCGCCGAACTCGAGCGCCAGGCAGAACGTTACAAGGATGTTTATGGTGGTGAAGTCACCACTTATGCTGCCCAACCGGAACCGGAACGCAAACCCTGGCGCAAACGTGCCAGCCTCCTTGACCAAGCCTTCTCCGAGGAACTGGAGAAGATGGAAAAGGAACGGCGCCCCGAAGAGCCTTGAGCTCAGGGCGTGATCGCAATGCGCCATGGTGCTGAACGCCATGGCGCCGTGCGCTTTTTCTGCAATCGACGATGATGAAATGGAATTACACAAATTTCATACAATCGTTTGAATCCCGTGAAACCCTTCGATTTATCGCGTATTCGCTGCATTTCAACGAAATTAACGGTTTTTTATTCGCCGATTTCGCTTTGCTTCCTGCCGCCGAACCGGCATGGCGGCATTAGAAAAGCTGCCATCTGTCTGTCACGGGTGCATCGATTGCCATGGTTTTCTGGCATAATCCGGCCCCCCTACGACCGCCAGAAAACCTTCATGATCGATTTATTCAGCGGACTGGATGCCTGGGTAGCCGTGAGCCTGGTGCTCGCCCTCACCTTCGTGCTCGCATTCGAGTTCATCAATGGCTTTCATGACACCGCCAACGCGGTAGCCACCGTCATCTATACCAAAGCCATG
>NZ_JAYFUI010000073.1:0-84830 GCF_034961125.1 Pseudomonas machongensis
CTGACAGCTCGTCCGGCATCAGATCGATGGCACCGCGCAGGCCCACGGCCTGCAGTTTCATCAGGACGATGTCGCGAATCATCTCGTCGGACAACTGGGTGTGCACGCGCAGCGGGAAGGCCACGTTCTCGAAGACATCCAGGTCGGTAAACAGCGCACCGCTCTGAAACAGCACCCCCATCTGCTTGCGGGCATCGAACAGGTCGCTGCGCGACAGGGCCGGCAGGTTCTGCCCGCCTACCCAGACTTCGCCACTGGTGGGGCGCAACTGCGCGCCCATCAGGCGCAGCAGGGTTGTCTTGCCGCACCCGGAAGGCCCCATGATGCCGGTGACCTTGCCGCGGGGGATACGGATGTCGACATTGCTGAAAATGCTGCGCGAACCGCGTTTGAAGGTGACCCCCTTCAACTCGACCGCGTAGGCGCTATCCGAACTCATCTAGACTCCTTGCAATGCAGCCTCGTCTACATGGACGCCTGCCTTCATCATGAAGGCACACGCATCCCTGGCGGGCCGAATAGCGGCGAACTATAGCACCGCGCAAAGTTGTCCCCAAGGCCATTTCCCCGAGTCGTTCAGGCACCGTACAGCTATTTTGCAACTTCCTACGACAACTCTAAGGTGAGCGTTTCACACATTGCCGCTATAATCGGCGCCTTTTCATCAGGCATTGCTTTTTCGACATGAGCCAATCCAGCGAGCTGATCCAATCCGCCCAGCGCACCCTGCGCCTGGAACTCGAGGCTGTAGAAGGCCTGCGGGCCCGTATCGACGACAATTTCGTCAAGGCCTGCGAGCTGATCCTGGCCAGCAAGGGGCGGGTTGTCGTGGTCGGCATGGGCAAGTCCGGCCATATCGGCAACAAGATCGCCGCCACCCTCGCCAGCACCGGCACCCCGTCGTTCTTCGTGCACCCGGCCGAAGCCAGCCACGGCGACATGGGCATGATCACCCGCGACGATGTCATCCTTGCTCTTTCCAACTCCGGCAGCACTGCCGAGATCGTCACGCTGCTGCCGCTGATCAAGCGCCTGGGCATCCAGATGATCAGCCTGACCGGCAAGCCCGACTCACCACTGGCACAGGCTGCAGAAGTCAACCTCGACGCCAGCGTCGCCCAGGAAGCCTGCCCGCTGAACCTGGCACCCACCTCGTCCACCACCGCCGCCCTGGTCCTGGGCGATGCCCTGGCCATCGCCCTGCTCGAGGCTCGCGGCTTCACCGCCGAGGATTTCGCGTTCTCCCATCCGGGTGGCGCCCTGGGCCGTCGCCTGCTGTTGAAAGTCGAGAACGTCATGCACGCGGGCGACGAACTGCCCCAGGTGCAGCGCGGCACACTGCTCAAGGACGCCTTGCTGGAAATGTCGCGCAAGGGCCTGGGCATGACCGTGGTCATGGAGCATGACGGCCGCCTGGCCGGCGTCTTCACCGACGGCGACCTGCGTCGTAGCCTGGATCGCAACATCGACGTGCACAAGACGCTCATCGACGAAGTCATGACCGTTCACGGCAAGACCGCCCGCGCCGAAATGCTCGCCGCCGAAGCCTTGAAGATCATGGAAGACCACAAGATCAGCGCACTGGTAGTGGTCGATCACCAAGATCGTCCGACCGGCGCCCTGAACATGCACGACCTGCTGCGCGCCGGAGTGATGTAAATGACCCAGGACCTGATGCAACGTGCCCAAGCCATCAAGCTGGCCGTCTTCGACGTGGACGGCGTGCTGACCGACGGCCGCCTGTACTTCCTCGAGGACGGTAGCGAATTCAAGACCTTCAACACCCTCGATGGCCACGGCATCAAGATGCTCATGGCCTCGGGCGTAACCACCGCGATCATCAGTGGACGCAAGACCCCCGTGGTCGAGCGCAGGGCAAAGAACCTGGGCAGTCCACACCTGTTCCAGGGCCGCGAAGACAAGCTGGTGGTGCTGGACGGCCTGCTCGCCGAGCTGGGCCTGAGCTACGAGCAGGTCGCCTACCTGGGCGACGATCTTCCCGACCTCCCGGTAATCCGCCGGGTGGGCCTAGGCATGGCCGTGGCCAATGCCGCGACCTTCGTCCGCGAGCACGCCCACGGCGTCACCCAGGCACGCGGCGGCGAAGGCGCAGCCCGCGAGTTCTGTGAATTGATCATGCAGGCCCAGGGTACCCTGGACGCTGCCAACGCCCATTACCTGTAGGCCACGCCATGCTCAGCAAGAAACTTCGAAATGCCGTGCTGCTGGCAGCCATCGCTGCGCTGCTGGTGGCGGTCGGCTACTGGAACATCAGCCCCGAGAGCTTCCTCGACAAGCCCACGGCACAGGTCGACGAAAGCGCCATCGACTACTATGCGATCAACGCCCACAGCGTACAGTACCTGCCCGACGGCAGGCTGCAATACGAAATGACCGCGGACAAGGTCGAGCACCTGAAGGCCAGCGAAGTCACCCTGGTGACCACGCCAGACATGCACATCTACCGTGGGACAGCGTTCCCATGGCATGTGCAGAGCGTGCGCGCCGAGGTCAACCCGGACGGTACCGAGGTCGAACTGATCGACAACGTGCGGATCGCCCGCACCGACGAAAAACAACGCGACACCCTGATCACCAGTAGCCGCATGACGGTGTTCCCGCAGAAGCAATATGCGCAGACCGCCCAAGCCGTTAGAATCGACGGCGCCGGTGGCACGACTACGGGTGTAGGAATGAAAGCATATTTGGAAGACGGCAGGATGGACCTGCTGTCCAACGTAAGAGGACAGTATGAGGCTCGTTAAAACCCTCCCCCTTTTGCTCAGCCTGAGCGCAGCACTGGGAAGCGCGAGCGCCTTGGCCCTGCCGAACGACCGTGACCAGCCAATCCGCATCCAGGCGGACAACGCGCATCTGGACGACAAACAGGGCGTTGCCACCTACACCGGCGATGTGATCATCACCCAGGGCTCGATGATGATCAAAGGCAACACCGTGACCATGACTCGCGCCGCCTCGGGCGACATCGACGTCGTGACCTCGGTGGGCAACCTGGCCTACTTCGAGCAACAGCAGAGCGCTGCAAAACCCGACAAGATGAAGGGCTGGGCCGTCACCATCCAGTACCAGGCGCAGAAGGATATCGTCATCCTCACCGACCGCGCCAAGGTCGAGAACGAAGGCAACACCACCGAAGGCGAGAAGATCGTCTACAACACCAAGACCCAGGTGGCGACCGCTGGCCGTGGTGGTAACGTGACCGCACCTCGTCAGCGTATCGACATGGTGATCCAACCGAAGAAAAAGGCCGAGTAAATGGCAACCCTCAAAGCCCAGCACCTGGCCAAGAGCTACAAGGGCCGCCAGGTCGTCCGCGACGTCAGCCTGTCGATCGACAGCGGCCAGATCGTCGGCCTGCTCGGCCCCAACGGCGCCGGCAAGACCACCTGCTTCTACATGATCGTAGGGCTGGTCCAGGCCGACCAGGGCCGCGTGCTCATCGACAGCAACGATGTCAGCCATCAGCCCATGCATGGCCGGGCCCAGGCAGGCATCGGCTATCTGCCGCAGGAAGCGTCGATCTTCCGCAAGCTGTCGGTCGCCGACAACATCATGGCCATCCTCGAGACACGCAAGGACCTGGACCGCGATGGACGGCGCAAGGAGCTGGAAAGCCTGCTGCAGGAGTTCCATATCAGCCACATCCGCGACAACCTCGGCATGAGCCTGTCCGGTGGCGAACGCCGTCGCGTCGAAATTGCCCGCGCCCTGGCGACTGCGCCGAAATTCATCCTGCTGGACGAACCCTTCGCCGGCGTCGACCCGATTTCCGTGGGTGATATCAAACAGATCATCCACCATCTGAAGGCCAAGGGCATCGGCGTACTGATCACCGACCACAACGTGCGCGAAACGCTCGACATCTGCGAGACCGCCTATATCGTCAACGATGGTCAACTGATCGCCGAAGGCGACGCCGAGACCATCCTGGCCAACCAGTTGGTCAAGGAAGTCTACCTGGGCCACGAGTTCCGACTCTGACGCCCGGGAGCTGCCTGGAGCATTGGAAATGCCTGGTGAAACGGGCTTAAGTGTTACAGTGCTCTAGGCAAACGCTACAATTTCAGGCATATAACTTGCTTAAGATTTGGCGCTTCGGCGCCCTGTAGTGGATGGCGCATGCGCGCCGGCGAACAAGGTATTAAGCCCCAGCCATGAAACCATCGCTCGTCCTAAAAATGGGCCAGCAACTGACGATGACCCCGCAGTTGCAACAGGCCATCCGTCTGCTCCAGCTCTCCACCCTGGACCTCCAGCAGGAAATCCAGGAAGCGCTGGAATCCAATCCGATGCTCGAACGTCAGGAAGACGGCGACGACTTCGACAACAGCGATCCGATGGCGGAAAACGGCGAAAGCAAACCTGCCGCCGAAGCCCAGGACAACAGCTTCCAGGAAACGACCGTCAGCACGGAAAACCTCGAAGAAGGCGAGTGGAACGAGCGCATCCCCAACGAATTGCCGGTCGACACGGCCTGGGAAGACATCTACCAGACCAGCGCCAGCAGCCTGCCCAGCAACGATGACGACGAGTGGGACTTCACCACCCGTACCTCTGCCGGCGAAAGCCTGCAGAGCCACCTGCTGTGGCAGCTCAACCTGGCACCGATGTCCGACACCGACCGCCTGATCGCGGTCACCCTCATCGACAGCATCAACGACCAGGGCTACCTGGAAGACAGCCTCGAGGAAATCTACGCCGGGTTCGATCCCGAGCTGGACATCGAGCTGGATGAAGTCGAAGCGGTGCTGCACCGCATTCAGCAATTCGAGCCGGCCGGCGTCGGCGCCCGTAACCTGGGCGAATGCCTGTTGCTGCAGCTGCGCCAGCTGCCGGCGAGCGTGCCGTGGATGGCCGAAGCCCAGCGCCTGGTTACCGACTACATCGACCTGCTCGGCAGCCGCGACTACAGCCAGCTGATGCGTCGTATGAAGCTCAAGGAAGACGAGCTGCGCCAGGTCATCGAGCTGGTGCAAAGCCTCAATCCGCGCCCGGGTTCGCAGATCGAATCCAGCGAGCCGGAGTACGTGATCCCGGACGTCATCGTACGCAAGGACAGCGACCGCTGGCTGGTCGAACTGAACCAGGAAGCGGTGCCTCGCCTGCGAGTCAATCCGCAGTATGCAGGCTTCGTCCGCCGCGCCGACACCAGCGCCGACAACACCTTCATGCGCAACCAGCTGCAGGAAGCGCGCTGGTTCATCAAGAGCCTGCAAAGCCGCAACGAGACGCTGATGAAAGTGGCCACGCAAATCGTCGAACATCAGCGCGGCTTCCTCGATCATGGCGACGAAGCCATGAAACCGCTGGTGCTGCACGACATTGCCGAAGCGGTAGGCATGCATGAATCGACCATTTCGCGGGTCACCACACAGAAGTACATGCACACCCCCCGCGGCATCTACGAATTGAAATACTTTTTCTCCAGCCACGTGAGCACCGCCGAAGGCGGCGAATGCTCGTCTACGGCGATCCGCGCGATCATCAAGAAACTGGTGGCCGCGGAAAATCAGAAAAAGCCATTGAGTGACAGCAAGATCGCTGGTTTACTGGAGGCACAAGGCATCCAGGTAGCCCGCCGCACCGTCGCCAAGTACCGCGAATCGCTGGGGATTGCCCCGTCGAGCGAGCGCAAGCGATTGATGTAGCGCCGGGATGTGCCACAGCGTTTCAGTGGCAGGTGCAATACCTGCCTCTTTATGCACGGGCAACAAAGGAGAAGCTGTATGCAAGTCAACATCAGTGGCCAGCATGTAGAAGTCACCCAACCACTGCGCGAATACGTGCTCGAGAAGCTCGCCCGCGTGGAAGGACATTTCGACAAGATCACCAATGCAACGGTGATCATGAAAGTCGAAAAGCTGCAGCAGAAGGTTGAAGCGACACTCCAGATTCCCGGCGGCGAAGTGGTCGCCAACGCAGAACACCAAGACATGTATGCCGCGATCGACTCACTGGCTGACAAGCTCGACCGCCAACTGAAAAAACACAAGGAAAAACAGCAAAGCCTGCTGCAAGGTGCAGCTGCCCGCTGATCCCCCTCATCCATGATCCGACTTGAAACCATCCTGACCCCCGGCCGTTCCCTCGTGAACGTGCCGGGCGGCAGCAAGAAGCGCGCCCTGGAAAAGGTCGCCAACCTGATTGCCGAGCAAGTACCTGAGCTTGCGATGCAAGACGTCTTCGAAAAGCTCATCGCTCGCGAAAAACTGGGCTCCACCGGTTTCGGTAATGGCATCGCCATTCCTCATTGCCGCCTGGAAGGTTGTACTGCCCCCGTCAGCGCCCTGCTGCATCTGGACGCTCCCATCGACTACGACGCCATCGACGGCGCCCCCGTGGACCTGCTGTTCGTGCTGCTGGTCCCGGAAGCGGCCACCGATGCCCACCTCGAACTGCTGCGCCAGATCGCCAGCATGCTCGATCGCAAGGAAGTCCGTGATCGCCTGCGTGCCGCCGACAGCAGCGAAGCCCTCTACCAGGTAGTCCTGGACGCACAGAACGAGCACTGAACATGCGCCTGATCATCGTCAGCGGCCGGTCCGGCTCCGGCAAGAGCACCGCGCTCGATGTGCTGGAAGACAACGGCTACTACTGCATCGACAACCTGCCCGCCGGGTTGCTGCCGCAGTTGGCGGAAAACGCGCTGATCAATACCGAACTGATGCAACCCAAGGTCGCCGTGTCCATCGATGCGCGCAACCTGCCAAGCCATCTGTCGCGCTTCCCCGAATTGCTCGAGGACGCTCGCGCGCGTCACATCCAGTGTGACGTGCTGTACCTGGATGCCGACGAGGACACGCTGCTCAAGCGGTTCTCCGAAACCCGCCGTCGACACCCTCTGACCAACGCGGACCGTTCGCTCGCCGAAGCGATCCGCGTCGAAAGCGAACTGCTCGGCCCCATCGCCGACCTCGCCGACCTCAAGATCGATACCACCAGCCTTAATCTTTACCAGCTGCGTGACTCGATCAAGCTGCGCCTGCTCAACCAGCCTGAACCCGGCACCGCTTTTCTCGTCGAATCCTTCGGTTTCAAACGCGGCATGCCGGTGGACGCCGATCTGGTGTTCGACGTGCGCTGCCTGCCAAACCCTTACTGGAAACCCGAGTTGCGCGAGCACTCTGGCCTTGAAGCGCCAGTGATCGAGTACCTGGCAGCACAACCGGACGTCGAGGAAATGTTCCAGGACATCTCCAGCTACCTGTTGAAGTGGCTACCGCGCTTTGCCGCCAGCAACCGCGCCTACGTCACCATCGCCATCGGCTGCACCGGCGGACACCACCGCTCTGTCTATATCACCGAGCGCCTCGGACAACTGCTGCAGCAAACCCTGAAAAACGTCCAGGTCCGTCACCGCGACCTCTAACCCACAGGATCCACCCCACGATGCCCGCCCGCGAAATCACCATCATCAACAAGCTGGGCCTGCACGCCCGGGCGGCAGCCAAGTTCGTCGGCGTGGCCGGGAAGTTCCCCTGCCAGGTTCGGGTCGGGCGAGCCCCCGATAAGTTGGTGGACGGCAAGAGCATCATGGCAGTGATGATGCTGGCCGCGGGCAAAGGCACCCAAGTGCACCTGCAAACCGAAGGCGAGCAGGACAACGACGCACTGGATGCGCTGGTGGCGCTGATCAACAATTATTTCGACGAAGGCGAGTAAGCTCCCGCCCCGTCCCTTGCCTGACAGCCTCAGGACATCGCAGTGTCCATCACCATCATCAGGCAGAAGCCGATGCATAACCCCAGGCTTGCCAGGCGATGATTGCCATTGCTGCGTGACTCGGGAATGATTTCCTGGGTCACCACCAGCAACATCGCTCCTGCCGCACACGCAAGCCCAAGCGGTAGCAGCAGCTCGGCAACATTCACCAGCCAGGCACAGATCACCGCCGCCACCGGCTCCACCAGCCCGGATGCAGCACCGATCAGGAAGGCCTTGAACCGCGACATCCCAGCCCCCGCCAACACCAACGCGATCACCAGCCCCTCCGGCACGTCCTGCAGGGCAATGCCCATGGCCAGGCTGTCGGCGTCTGGCATGCCGCCGCCAGCGGAAACACCAATGGCCATGCCTTCCGGGATGTTGTGCGCGATGATCGCGGCTACGAACAGCCAGATCCGCGCAGCGATCACCGGCTGATTGCCTTGCCCGACCATGGACTCCGGCGAAACCCCGGAGATTCTCAAGTCGACCAGGAACAGGCACAGCGCCCCGAACAACAACCCGGCACTGACCAGGCCACCGGCGCCCCAAGGGCTGAAGCCAATGGACTGAGCCGCATCAAGGCCTGGGATGATCAGAGAGAACGCGGTGGCTGCCAACATCACCCCGGCACCGAAGCCAAGCAAGGTGTCAGCCACCGCCACCGGCATGTTGCGGATCACCAGCACCGGTACCGCGCCCAGCGCCGTGCCCAGTGCGCACAATGCACCGCCTTCAAGCGCACGTAACATGCGCGGCTCCAGGTCCAACCAGGCGATGCCCCGCGCTACCAACAGCGCGGTGCCGACGAGCAACAGCAAAGTCCCAAGCGCCAGTCGGAACAGGCGCACACTGCTGACAGACATCACCTCGGAGCGCATGACAGATCGACTCACTTCAGGGCTTCAAGGTAGCGACGCTCAACTTCCGTCCAATCGACGACGTTGTAGAAGGCACCGATGTATTCCGGACGACGGTTCTGGTACTTCAGGTAGTAAGCGTGCTCCCACACGTCCAACCCCAGGATCGGTGTGTTGCCGTGCATCAGCGGGCTGTCCTGGTTGCCGCTGCTCTCCACCACCAGCGTCTTGGCCGGGGTCACGCTGAGCCAGGCCCAACCGCTGCCGAAACGGGTCAGCGCAGCCTTGGTGAACGCCTCCTTGAACGCCTCGAAGCCGCCGAGTTGCGTATCGATGGCTTGGGCGACCTGCCCCTGGGGTTGACCACCGCCCTTGGGTGACATCACGGTCCAGAACAACGCATGGTTGGCATGGCCACCGCCCTGGTTGATCACCGCTCCTTGCAGCTTTTCGGGCAACTGCTTGACCGCGCCGACCAGCTTGTCGATCGGCCATTCGGCCCACTCGGTCCCTTCGATGGCGGCGTTGAGGTTGTTCACATAGGTCTGGTGGTGCTTGCTGTGGTGAATCTCCATGGTCTGGGTATCGATGTGCGGCTCCAGCGCATCGTAGGCGTAAGGCAGTGCAGGCAAGGTGTGGGGCATGTCAGTGAATTCCGTATGCAGGTGAACGGTGGGTGGCATCCGGCCGGGCAGCCAGTTCGCTCGCTTCAGGTGCATGGCGATTGAGCAAGCGCTCGGTGCGTGGGTACTGGCCGTATTCGGCGATAAAGCTCAACAGCTCGGTGTAGGTACGCCCGCTGTGGCGCAACGCGGCATCACGCAGGGCCTGGGGCAGGCGCGACTCCTGACTGGCCTGGAGCAGCCGCTGATGGGCCGCACACAGGTAATCGGCGCTTTCGTGGGGCTGATTCAGGCGCAGGTGCAGGTCAGCCAGGTTGTGGTGGGCGATGACAAAGGCCGCCACCGCCTCGTCAACGTCATGCCAGCGCTCGAACAGCACCTGCGCCAGGGCCAGGGCTTGCAGGTAGTGCTCCCGGGCGTCTACCAGCTCGCCTTGGTCGAACAGGCGATTAGCGGTTTCCGTAGTGCGTTTCCAATGCTGCATGACGTGTCTCCTGGGCGAGGACCGTGGATCAGATACCGCCAGCGGTGAGTTTTTCCGGATCCAGCAGGGCCTCGAGCTGATCACGCGACAAGTCGGTATGCTCCAGCGCCACCTCCACGATCGGGCGACCTTGCTTGTAGGCGGTCTTGGCAATCTCGGCGGCCTTGAGGTAGCCGATGATCGGGTTCAGTGCTGTGACCAGGATCGGATTGCGCGACAGCGCCTCCTTGAGCTTCGGCTCATTGACCTTGAAGCTGGCGATCGCCTTGTCTGCCAGCAGGCGACTGGCGTTGGCCATCAGCTCGATGCTCTCCAGCAGGTTGCGGGCGATCACCGGCAGCATGACATTGAGTTCGAAATTACCCGACTGGCCGGCGACGGCGATGGTCGCGTCGTTGCCGATAACCTGCGCGGCAACCATCGCAGTGGCCTCGGGGATCACCGGGTTGACCTTGCCCGGCATGATCGAGGAGCCCGGTTGCAGCCCCTCGAGCTCGATTTCGCCAAGTCCGGCCAGGGGGCCTGAGTTCATCCAGCGCAGGTCGTTGGCGATCTTCATCAGCGCGACAGCGGTGGTCTTGAGCTGGCCGGACAACGCCACGGCCGTGTCCTGGGAGCCGATCAGGGCGAACAGGTTTTCCCCAGGGGTGAACGGGATACGGGTCAGGTCGCTCAGTTCACGGGCAAAGCCCACGGCGAATTGCGGGTGGGCATTGATCCCGGTGCCGACCGCTGTGCCGCCCTGGGCCAACGCCTGCAGGGCGGGCAAGGTGGCTTCCAGATGCGCTTGAGCACCCTTGATCTGTGCCGCCCAGCCCCCCAGGACCTGGCTCATGCGCACCGGCATGGCATCCATCAGGTGGGTGCGGCCGGTCTTGACGTAACGGTGAACCTCGACAGCCTTGGCCTCGATCACCTGAACCAAATGCCCCAGCGCCGGCAGCAGTTGCTCGTGCAAGGCCAGCGCCGCGCTGACATGAATGGTGGTCGGAATGATGTCGTTGCTGCTCTGACCGCAATTGACATGGTCGTTGGCGTTGATCTTGTCACCTAGCACCCGGCTGGCCAGGGTAGCGATCACCTCGTTGGCGTTCATGTTGGAGCTGGTGCCGGAGCCGGTCTGGAACACGTCCACCGGGAAATGCTGGATGAAGTCCTCGGCCAGCAGTTGCTCGACCGCCTTGACGATGGCACCGCCCTGCTCCGCGCTCAGTTGCTCCAGCGCGATGTTGGCCTTGGCTGCTGCGGCCTTGGCCAACAGCAGTGCCCGAATGAACTGCAGCGGCATGCGCTGGCCGCTGACCGGGAAGTTGTCGACCGCGCGCTGGGTCTGGGCACCATACAGCGCCTGGGCAGGCACCTGCAGTTCGCCCATGCTGTCACGCTCGATACGGGTATTACTCATCATCGGATCCTTGCATCAGTTCATCGGGGGAAATCGAAGGCAGCAACACGCAACTGGCCAGTTGCATCGCATAGGGCTGCCAGCGCTCGTTCTGCTCGCAACGGTCGAGGTTGCGCAGGTCAAGCAGCGGGCGCCAGGCCTGATCAAGGCACTGGCAGCGCCAATGCCAGGGCAACATGCGGTCGCAGGCGGTATCCAGCAGCAGACGGAAGGAGGTCAACGCCACGGTCCAGGGCGAGGTCTCGGTGCAACAGACCAGATAGCGCCCCTCGGCCAGATAGTGTTCGATCAGCCGCGGTTCGTCCGGCTCGAGGGCACAGCGGATGCGCCGACTCAACCAGCGCCAGTTTTCCAGGTAGGGCAATTCGTGGAGGACGGTTTTCATGAACATCATCGCCGGGGTTTATGGATAATGATATTCATTATTAATTGATAATTAGAATCACTTCAAGGGCGGAGCCACAAACAAAAAACCCGGCACGATGGCCGGGTCTGTCGTCAAGCGTGGGTCAGCGGTGCGCCGTCAGCTACCGGCGACGGTCATCCGTTCGATCAGCACCGAACCGCTGTGAATATTGCTGCGCGTTTCAATATCGCTGCCAATTGCCACAATCTGCTGGAACATGTCTTTCATATTGCCGGCGATGGTCACTTCCTGGACCGGGAACTGGATTTCACCGTTCTCCACCCAGAAACCCGCAGCGCCACGGGAGTAGTCGCCCGTTACCATGTTCAGGCCATGCCCCATCAGTTCGGTCACCAGCAAGCCGCGCCCCATGCGACGGATCAGTGCAGCCTGGTCTTCGACGCCATGGGTGACGAACAGGTTATGCACCCCGCCTGCGTTGGCGGTGCTGGGCAGTTTGAGCTTGCGACCGGCATAGGTACCCAGGATGTAGGACACCAGTTCGCCCTTGTCGATGAACGGTTTGGCATAAGTGGCCAGGCCATCGCCGTCGAACGCGGCACTGCCCAGCGCACGTGGAATGTGCGGACGCTCGTCGAGGGTCAGCCAGGTCGGGAACAGACGCTGGCCCAGGGTGCCTTCAAGGAACGACGACTTGCGGTAAAGGTTGCCGCCAGAGATCGCCGACAGGAAGCTGCCGAACAACCCGCCAGCCAGTTCCGCAGCGAACAGCACCGGCACCTCGCAGGTCGGCACTGGACGTGCGCCCAGACGGCTGGCGGCACGCTGGGCAGCGCGCTGGCCAATACTGCGCGGGTCGGCCAGCAATTGGCCCTGGCGATTGACGTCATACCAGTAGTCGCGCTGCATCTGCCCTTCGCCTTCGGCGATCATCACACAGCTCAGGCTATGGCGCGTCGAGGCATAGCCACCGATGAAGCCGTGACTGTTGCCATACACCCGCACGCCCTGGTGCGGGTTGAGGGTGGTGCCGTCGGCATTGAGAATACGCTTGTCGGCATCGAAGGCGGCCGCCTCGCACTCCAGGGCCATCTCGATGGCACGCTCGGGCTCGATGTCCCAATCGTGGTAGAGGTCGAGGTCGGGCATTTCACGCGCCATCAGTGCCGCGTCGGCCAAGCCCGAGCACTCATCCTCTGAGGTGTGCTTGGCAATGGCCAATGCAGCAGCCACTGTTTCGCGAATGGCCTCCGGACCGCTCGCCGAAGTACTGGCCGAGCCCTTGCGCTGGCCCACGTAGAGGGTGATGCCAAAGCCCTGGTCGCGGTTGAACTCGACCGTTTCGACCTCGCGCTGGCGCACGCTGGTGGACAGGCCCTGCTCCAGCGAAACCGCCACCTCGCAGGCACTGGCGCCCTGGCGGCGTGCTTCGGCAACGATCGCCTCGACCTGCTCCTGCAACGCTGGCAGGTCCTTCGGACCTATGCTCTGGACTGCACTCATGGTTTTCTCCACTCAAATTCTGCGTTCGGCGAGGGCCATTCTTCGACCGGGCCGGACAAAGCGGCCCCCGACTGGTTATCATGGCGGCGATTTCCTGCGGACTGCCACCATGGTTGATTCATACGACGACGCCTTCGACGGCGAAAAAAGCAAGACCCAGATCAAGCGCGAGCTGCATGCGCTGGTCGAACTCGGCGAGCGCCTCACCACGCTCAAGCCCGATATCCTCGCGCGCCTGCCACTCACCGACGAGTTGCGCAAAGCACTGGAGGAAGCGTCCAAACACACCGCCCACGGTGCCCGCAAACGCCACATGTCGTTCGTCGGCAAGCTGATGCGCGTACAGGACCTGGAGGCCATCCATGCGCTGCTCGAGCAGATAGACAGCTCCACGCGCCAGTACAACGAACGTTTCCACGGCCTCGAGCGCTGGCGCGACCGGTTGATCGACGGCAACGACGAAGACCTCGAGCGCTTCGTCCAGGAGTTCCCCGATACCGATCGCCAGCAACTGCGCTCGCTGATCCGCCATGCCCAGCACGAAAAGGCGCGGAACAAGCCGCCTGCCGCTGCGCGCAAGGTGTTCAAGTACATCCGTGACCTCGACGAGCTGCAACGCGGCCTGCGCTGAGCACCGCCCCCGACCGCTTGTAGGCGCGGCATCGCGTCGCGAAAGGGCTGCACGGCAGCCCCGTCTGTGTCGCCGAGATCTCGAGGCCGCCTGGCGGCCTTTGCGCGACACAAGGCCACTCCTGCAGGCAGGGCTTGTCATCAAGCCCCGGTACCGCCCACGGTGATCGCGTCCAGCTTCAGGGTCGGCTGGCCAACACCAACCGGCACCGACTGCCCATCTTTGCCACAGGTACCGACTCCGCTGTCCAGGGCCAGGTCGTTACCGACCATCGACACTCGGCTCATCGCCTCCGGCCCATTGCCGATCAGGGTCGCGCCCTTGACCGGCGCGGTGATCTTGCCGTCTTCGATCAGGTACGCCTCACTGGTGGAGAACACGAACTTGCCACTGGTAATGTCCACCTGGCCGCCGCCGAGATTGGCGCAGTAGATGCCCTTCTTCACCGAGGCGATGATCTCCTGCGGGTCACTCTCGCCGGCGCGCATGTAGGTGTTGGTCATGCGCGGCATCGGCAGGTGCGCGTAGGATTCGCGTCGACCATTGCCGGTCACCGCCATACCCATCAGGCGGGCATTGAGCTTGTCCTGCATGTAGCCCTTGAGGATGCCGTTCTCGATCAGCGTGGTGCATTCGGTCGGCGTGCCTTCGTCATCGACGCTCAGCGAACCGCGACGGCCTTCCAGCGTGCCGTCGTCGACGATGGTGCACAGCTTCGACGCCACCGCCTCACCGATCCGCCCGCTGTAGGCCGAGCTGCCTTTGCGGTTGAAATCACCTTCCAGACCGTGGCCGACCGCTTCATGCAGCAGTACGCCCGACCAACCCGGACCGAGCACTACCGGCAGCGTGCCGGCCGGTGCAGGTTGCGCCTCGAGGTTGACCAGCGCTTGGCGCAGCGCCTCGCGGGCATAGCCCATCACCCGCTCTTCGGTGAAGTAGCGGTAGTCGGTACGCCCGCCCCCGCCCTGGCCGCCCCGCTCGCGGCGACCGTTGTGTTCGACGATGACGCTGACGTTGAAACGCACCAGCGGCCGCACATCCGCGGCCAGGCTGCCATCGGCCGCCGCCACCAGGATCCGCTCCCACACGCCCGCCATGCTCACGCTGACCTGCTGGATACGCGGGTCGAGGGCACGGGTGGCAGCATCGACGCGCTTGAGCAGTTCGACTTTCTCGGCGCGGCTCAGGACATCGAGCGGGTTGCCCGGTGCGTACAGGGCGGTCACGTCCTGGCTGCGGAAGGCCTGCACCTTGCCGTTCTGGCCGGCGCGGGAGATCGAGCGGGCGGCGCGCGCCGCTGACGTCAGGGCTTCAAGGTTGATTGCGTTGCTGTAGGCGAAGCCGGTTTTCTCGCCAGACAATGCACGCACGCCGACACCTTGGTCGAGGTTGAAACTGCCTTCCTTGACGATACCGTCTTCCAGTGCCCAGGTTTCCGAGATCTGCCCCTGGAAATACAGGTCGGCAGCGTCGATGCCGGGCCCTGCCAACTCACCCAGCACAGCCTGCAGGCTGTCCAGGGTCAGTCCGCCCGGGGCCAGGAGCTGCTCGCTGACGGTGGATAACATCTGGCTCATAGTCACTCCGAGGTGTGCGCAGGTCGCAAGGCGTCCTGCGAGAAAAAGCGCCGGTGCGAAACGACCGGCATGCGCGCCCGTATGGACGCTTGTTCTTCAGCGTCGCGCTCGGCGAGCAATATCGCTTCGCCATGCGCATGTTCGGCGACGATCCGCCCCCAAGGGTCGACGATCGCCGCATGGCCATGGGTCTCCCGCGGGCCTGGATGGATACCGCCCTGCGCGGCGGCCAGCATGTAGCACTGGGTTTCGATGGCGCGGGCACGGATCAACACTTCCCAATGTGCCGCGCCGGTCACCGCGGTGAACGCCGACGGGGCGCTGATCAGCTCGGCCCCGGCAGCGCGCAGGGCGCTGTAGAGCTCGGGAAAGCGCAGGTCGTAGCACACCGACAAGCCCAGGCGTCCAACCGGCGTATCGGCCACCACCACCTGCGCGCCATGGGCGTAATCGTCCGATTCGCGGTAGCGACCGCGGTTGTCGGCCACGTCCACATCGAACAGGTGCAGCTTGTCGTAACGCGCGGCGATCTCGCCGTGCTCGTCAACCAGCAGCGAGCAGGCATGGGCCTTGGCCTCGGGCTCATCGACCGGCGGCAACGGCAAGGTGCCGGCAACAATCCATAACCTGAGGTCGCGTGCGGCACGTTTCAACCATGGCAGGATCGGGCCTTCGCCAAGCGCCTCGGCGCGACCGATCGCCGCCGCATCGCGCCGCCCCATGGCCGCGAAATTCTCCGGCAGCACCGCCAGCCGTGCACCGCTGTCAGCGGCCTGCTCCAGCAGCACGTGAGCCCGCTGCAGGTTGGCCAGTACGCCGTCCTGGCTGACCATCTGGATCACTGCTGACTTCATGACCACTCCTAGCGCGATTTATCGAAAGGTTTCACAAAGGTGATTTTAGGCTCTTTGACCGGACCTTCGACCCGATAGTGCACGCTGGCGAAGCGCGCGACCCGATCGCCGATCAGCCGATCGACAAGGAACAACGCGCCGCCGACCGCAGGTGCCCCGACGATCAGCGCCGCCAACGGCAGGTTGTTGGTGACCGGCAGGGTCACCTGCAGGTTGGCATCGATACGGTCGCGCACAAAGTCGAGGGTGCCATCGAGCTCGAAATTGCTGGAGGGGCCGGTGACAGCGATCGGTTCACGGGTGACATAAACGCCCTCGCTGGCCACCAGCAGGCCCTTGACCCGATCATAGGCCAGCCCCTCGCCGAACAGGTCGGAGAAGTCCAGGCGCAGACGACGACCAATGGAGTTGAAGTTGAGCAGGCCGAACACCCGCAACGCCTGGGCGCTCCCCTCGACCTCGACGAACTGGCCGGTGCGCAGCGAGGCATCGAGGCTGCCGGAGAATCGCTTGAGGTTGACCCAGGCCGGCGAACCCGGCCAACGACCATCGACATCCATGCGGAAATCGCGGCTGGTGACCGTGGGCGCGAAGCCCCAGGCCTTGAGCACGTCACCCAGGTCCTTGCCGTCCAGGCGCCCCTTGTACCAACTGTTGGTGCTGCCGGGAACACCTTCCCAGCCGCCGCTGCCGTCGATGTGAAGGCCCTTGAGATTGAGGTCGATGTCGTCCAGCGACACACCACGGGCATTCGGCCGCAGCTTGACCGAGGCGCTGCCGAACAGGTCATCACCGCGATACAACTTGTCGATACTCAGGTCCAGGACCGGCGCCTTGCGCGGGTCGAAGGTGGCCAGCGGATCAGGCGCATCTTCGGCCTGGGCCTCCTGCGGATCGGCCGGCGGCAGGCGCAAGGTCTGCAGTTTGACCACCATGGGCGCGGCCTTGGCATCCGGGATCCGCGCATTGCCGATCACTTCCTTGCTGTCCAGGCGCAGGTCCCAGGCGCTGGCAACACGAGCCAGACGCACCACTGCCTGGTTGAGGTCGGTGCCGAATGCCTTCAACTGGCCAATGCTCACATCCACGCTCTGCAGGCCCTGTCGTGCGCTGCCACCTGGGTCTTGACCTGCGTATTTGTCCAACTGCTGCTGCCAGGGCTCAAGGTCCAGCGATTCGAGGCGCCCACGCACCCGCAGGCCCTGGCCGCCCGGCACGCTCGCCTCGCCACCGCCGAGCACCAACTCGCCGCGTCCCTGGGCCAGCTTGTCGAGCGAAGCCGCATAGGCCAACCGTGCCACATCGGCGTAGCTCGCATCAAAGCGCCGCTCGGCACCTTGCAGGTTCATGCTGAAGCTACTGTCGCGTGACTCGCCCGCCGTTTTGCCGAAGGGCGCTGGCAGGTCGATGGTCAGCCCCTTGAGCGACGAGTTGACGCTCAGGCGAGTGTCGCGGCTCCCCAGGCTGACCTGAAGTTGATAGGGGATATCGCCCGAGGCCGGGAGTGCCTGCTTGAACTGCAGCCAGTCGGTCAACGACTTGAGCGGCACCTGGCCGGTGGCGTTGATCCGGGTCTGAATCTGGCCACCCTGCCCTTCGGCGAGAATCTGCGCGGTCACCGGCCTGTCGAAGGCCTGGAGGCTGATGCCCTTGCCGCTCAAGCCCTTGTCGAGGTCGAAGGTGAAGTCACCCTTCAAGCGGCTCAGATCGAGTGCCGGCGGCTCCACCTTGAGGCGAGCATCCGAAGTCGAGAAATCCACCAGCACCTTGGGACGCAGACCGTGCTCCAGCGGGATGTCCAACTTGACCTTGCCCTGCAGCGGGCCCTCGCCTTCCCAGCCGGCGAAGATCTCGCCAGTGCCGATCGGTGCCTCTTTCAGAATCTTCAGGCCGTCGCCCAGGCTGCCGTCGAACTCGCCGTCCAGGTACAGGCGGCTATGCTGGTCGCCCTCGACATGGGGAATGTTGACGCTGACATCACTGACCCGGGTGTCGAGCAGCAGACCCTTGCTGGCCTGGATGCGCACACCGGTATCCTCGATGTAGACATTGCCGTCCACCTGCTGCACCTGCGGCCAGCCCGGCTGGAAATCGAGCGCTGCGTCATGCACCTTGAAGAACAGGCTGATACTGCGCGAATGCGCCGGGGCGTTGTGGTTCAGCGATCCCTGATACTGGAAATAGCCCTCGTCGACCGCACCCTTGACGATGGCACTGCGAAGCCACTCATCCAGCGCCGGGCTGAGCACTTCCGGCAGGTACTTGGCCGTGTAGCGGCCATCGCCCTGGGTGAGGCCGACACGCAGGTCCATATAATCGGCCTGCTCTTCGTGGAACCTGAAACGAATGAGAAAATCGGCGGCGATCTTGCCCTCATCGCCCAGCACCTTGATGTAGGGCGCGATGAGGGTGAAGCCGTCCTTGTCGAGCGCCCAGGTCAGGCGGGCATTGGCTTTCTGGTAGTGCCAGGGTTTGCCGAAGATGGGGTACAGATGCAGCATGAAGGCATCGGTATCCAGGCGTAGTTCGCCGTGCCCGAGATCGCCGCTGATGCTGCCGCTGACATTGCCCGCTGCGGGCGCTCCGTGATACGCATCGAAGCCGATCTTGTCGAGATTGGCGGCGAACTGCAGGCGCTGGTCACCTTCGGCATGGGGACGGATGTCGAGCTGGACGTTACGCAGCGTGCCGGTCACGTTAAGGGCGTCGACGACGGTCATCAGGTTGTCCGGCAGCGGTGCCAGGCCATCGATCAGCGGGGTCAGCGGCGTCAGGTCGAGACGATCGGCCTGGACATGCCACACATCCTCGGCAGCCTCCTGCCCAGGACGCTGGCGCGCTTGCAAATGTGTTTCCCAGCGAGTTTCACCGATACTCGCAGCCAACGAATCGACCACGATCTCGTAGCCCTCCTTGCCGCGGCGCACCCAACTGGACAGCGCCAGGTTGTCGAGAGTCACGGTCTTGCGCCCGGCATAGGCGCCGCGCAGCTGCGGCGCGTTCAGGCGGGCGACGGCGCGCTGCAAATGGCCTTTGTTCCAGTCGATCCAGAATTCGCCCCCCGCACGCAGGGTCTTGGCTCGCCACTGCCCGAGCAGGCTTGGCGGCACCCAGCGGGCCCAATCGCTCTGCGGCAGGCTGACATAGGCCTCCAGGTGTCCGTCGCGCCAGGCGTCGGGGGTGGCGCGGCTGCGCAGGTTCACCGCCAGGGGCTGACCGTCGGGCAGGGTCGCGCGCATCTCCAGGCGCTGGCGCGACGGACCGGCTTGCAAGCCAAGGCTGACATAGGTGAGCGTGACCGAATCACGGCGCCACGGCTGGAAGGTAACCTGGCTGTCGAACACATCGACCCTGCCCAGTTGCTGGAGGCGTTGCAGCAATTGGGCAGGGTCGAGGGGCGCATCGTCTTTCTTCGGCAGGCCTTCAAGGGTCCAGGCACCTTGCTGGTCTTCATGCAGGATCAGTTGCAGGCCGCCGAGCTGGACATGCGCCAACCGCACTTCGCGAGCCTTCAAGCTGGCCCACAGGTCGGGCACCAGCTTGACGTCATCCAGGCGCAAGGCTGCAGAGCCTTCGCCCAATTGCAGGTCGCGCAGCCTGAGCACCGGGGCCAGACCACTCCATCGCCCTTCGAGCGCCCCCACATGCACAGGCAAACCCAAGGCTTGCTGGGCCTTGTCTTCGAGGTCGGCCCGGTATTCGGCCACCAACGGCACCAGTTGCCGACCGAGGCTGACATACAGTGCCACCAGCACCGCGAGCAAGGCGCACAGCCCCAGCCCCCAACGGGTCAACGCGCCTAGAACGCGGGTCAGACGTTCCATGGCCATTGCCCTCCGAGTCGTCCATTAACTATGGCCGCAAGCGGTGTTTTCGCCACTGGGCGAACGGTTTCAGAACGCGTCAGAGCAGCACCACATCATATTGTTCCTGGGAATACATGGACTCGACCTGGAAGCGAATGGTTCGCCCGATGAAGGCTTCCAGTTCGGCGACGTTGCCTGACTCTTCGTCCAGCAGCCGATCGACTACCTTCTGGTTGGCCAGCACGCGGTAGCCTTCTGCCTGGTAAGCCCGCGCCTCACGAAGAATTTCGCGGAAGATTTCGTAACAAATAGTCTCTGGCGTCTTCAGCTTGCCGCGCCCCTGGCAGGCCAGGCAGGGCTCGCACAGCACCTGCTCTAGGCTTTCACGGGTACGCTTGCGGGTCATCTGTACCAGGCCCAACTCGGTAATGCCGATGATATTGGTCTTGGCATGGTCGCGCTCGAGCTGCTTTTCCAGCGTGCGCAGGACCTGGCGGCGGTGCTCTTCGTCCTCCATGTCGATGAAGTCGATGATGATGATGCCGCCGATGTTGCGCAGGCGCAGCTGTCGCGCAATGGCGGTGGCCGCTTCGAGATTGGTCTTGAAAATGGTCTCTTCGAGGTTGCGATGGCCGACGAAGGCGCCGGTATTGACGTCGATGGTCGTCATCGCCTCGGCAGGATCGACCACCAGGTAGCCCCCGGACTTGAGCGGCACCTTGCGCTCCAGGGCGCGCTGGATCTCGTCCTCGACCCCATAGAGGTCGAAGATCGGCCGCTCGCCGGGATAATGCTCGAGGCGGTCGGCGATTTCGGGCATCAGCTCACCCACGAATTGCGTGGTCTTCTGGAAGGTTTCCCGCGAGTCGATGCGGATCTTCTCGATCTTCGGATTGACCAGGTCGCGCAAGGTGCGCAACGCCAGGCCGAGGTCTTCGTAGATCACTGTCGGCGCACCGCAGGCCTGGATCTGGCTGCCGATCTGCTCCCACAGGCGACGCAGGTAGCGGATGTCCTGGAGGATGTCTTCAGCACGCGCGCCCTCGGCGGCGGTGCGCAGGATGAAGCCGCCGGCGTCCTTGATCTTCTCTTGCGCCATCGAGTCGCTGACCACCTGTTTAAGACGGTCACGCTCGGCTTCGTCCTCGATTTTCAGCGAAATGCCGACATGGCTGCTGCGCGGCATGTACACCAGGTAGCGCGACGGGATCGACAACTGGGTGGTCAGGCGCGCGCCCTTGGTGCCGATGGGGTCCTTCGTCACCTGCACCACCAGGGCCTGGCCTTCGTGGACCAGTGCGGTGATGGTCTCGACCGCCGAGCCTTCACGCTGGGAGATCTCCGAGGCGTGGATGAACGCCGCACGCTCCAGACCGATATCGATGAAGGCGGCCTGCATGCCGGGCAGCACACGCACCACCTTGCCCTTGTAGATATTGCCGACGATGCCACGGCGCTGGGTGCGCTCGACATGCACCTCCTGCAGCACTCCGTTCTCCACCACTGCCACGCGTGACTCCATCGGCGTGATGTTGATCAGGATCTCTTCACTCATGGCAGGCTCTCGTCAAAGGTCTTCGGTAATGATGGATCGCTGTCGGGCGGCTGGCTAGCGCTGGACGGTATCCTCATGCTGCCAGCAGGGAATGCCGAACTGCTCCAGCAACTCGGCGGTTTCGCTCAGGGGCAGGCCGACCACGGCCGAATAACTGCCTTCGATGGCGCTGACGAACACCGCGCCCAGGCCCTGGATCGCATAGCCACCGGCCTTGTCCAACGGTTCACCGCTGTCCCAGTAGCGACATGCTTCATCGAAAGAGATAGTACGGAAACGAACCTTGGTCGCCACGCAAAGGCTCAGGGAGCGCGTGCCGTCGGTCACGGCCACAGCAGTGAGCACCTGGTGCTCGCGCTTGGACAGGTCGCCCAGCATCGCCAGGGCGTGCTCGCGGTTTTCCGGCTTGCCGAGGATCTGGCCGTCGAGCACCACGGCAGTATCGGCGCCGAGCACCACGCCCGGGGCATCGAGCAGGTTGAACCCGGCCACCGCCTTGGCTTGCGCCAGGCGCTCGACGTAGGCCTGGGCGGCTTCGCCAACCTGCGGGGTTTCGTCGATGGGGGCGCTGACCACGGTGAATGGCACGCCAATCTGCGCCAGCAACTCACGTCGACGTGGGGAGCCGGAGGCCAGGTGCAGTCGAGTCATGGGGACATCTCCGTGTCAGTGGCGACGCGTCAGTGGATATGCAGGCGTCGGCGCATGCCGCGCAGGGCGAAGCTGATCCAGGGCCAGAGCAAGGCGCTGATCACCGCCGACCACACCAGTGCAAGCGTCGGCAGGCGATTGCCGGTCAGGGCGCTGAGCCACAGCTGGATCAACTGGGCGATGCCGAACACCACCAGGATCACCAGGCTCTGCTGCCACATGGGGAACATGCGCAGGCGTTGTTGCAGGGACAGCACCAGGAAGGTGATCAAGGTGAGAATCAACGCGTTCTGCCCCAGCAGGGTGCCGTAGAGCACGTCCTCGGCCAGGCCGAGCACGAAGGCGGTGGTCATGCCGACCTTGCTGGGTACGGCCAGGGTCCAGAACGCCAGCAACAAGGCCAGCCACATGGGGCGGAACACCTCCATGAACTGCGGCATCGGCGTGACGCTGAGCAGCAGGCCGATGACGAAGGTCAGCCAGATGGCCCAGCCGTTTCTGCTGCGGGTACTGGCCATCATTCTCTCCGGGGCTGTGCAGGCGACGCGGGTGCGGCTGGCGGGTGTGAGGTGGACGAGCCGTGGGCTGGCGCGGTGGCGGCAGGTGCTGGCGCATGGGCCGGTGCGCCGCTCGCAGGCGCAATTGCCGGTGCTGGCACGGCTGCCGGCTTGGCACTCGCACCGTCCTGACGGTCGGCCTCTTCCTGGGCGATCGCTGCATCAGTGGCACGCTGCTCAGGCGTACGTCGATCGCTGAACACCAGTAGCATATAGCGGCTGCGATTGAGGGCGGCGGTAGGAATGGCGCGAACGATGGCGAACGGCTGACCGGAGTCGTGAATTACCTCGTTGACCGTGGCCACTGGATAACCGGCCGGGAAACGCTGCCCCATGCCGGAGCTCACCAGCAGATCGCCTTCCTTGATGTCGGCGGTATCGGCCACGTGACGCAGTTCCAGGCGCTCCGGGTTGCCGGTGCCGCTGGCAATGGCGCGCAGGCCGTTGCGGTTGACCTGCACGGGAATGCTGTGGGTGGTGTCGGTCAGCAGCAGCACGCGCGAGGTGTAGGGCATCAGCTCGACCACCTGGCCCATCAGGCCGCGGGCATCGAGCACCGGCTGGCCGAGGAACACACCGTCGCGCTCGCCCTTGTTGATCAGGATGCGATGAGTGAAGGGATTGGGATCGACCCCGATCAGCTCGGCGACTTCGACCTTTTCGTTGACCAGTGCCGAAGAATTGAGCAGTTCGCGCAGGCGCACGTTCTGCTCGGTGAGCGCGGCCAGCTTCTGCAGACGCCCCTGCAACAGCAGGGCTTCGGTCTTGAGCTTCTCGTTTTCGGCGATCAGCTCGGTGCGGCTGCCGAACTGCCCGGCCACGCCCTGCCACAGACGCTGCGGCAAGTCGGTGACCCAATAGGATTCCATCAGCACCAGCCCCATCTGGCTGCGTACCGGCTTGAGCACGTCAAAGCGCGAGTCGACCACCATCAGCGCGACCGACATCACCACCAGCACGAGCAGACGAACGCCCAGCGAAGGGCCCTTGGAGAAAAGCGGTTTAATGGGCCGTTCCTCGTGGACGACGATTCAAGCGGTCATTGCACGAGGTCAATGCAACCACCAGCCTGCGGATTGACGGAAACGACGCCCGACGGACGTCAACAGCGCATACAGGTAGCACTGTGCGTGCCACCTGTAAACCAGGCGATCTTCAGCGACGGCTGGACAGCGCCAGGACTCACTCGCTGGAGAGCAGGTCCATGGCGTGCTTGTCCATCATCTCCAGCGCACGACCACCGCCACGGGCGACGCAGGTCAGCGGGTCTTCGGCAACGATCACCGGCAGGCCGGTTTCCTGGGCCAGCAGCTTGTCGAGGTCACGCAGCAGCGCGCCACCGCCGGTCAGCACCAGGCCACGCTCGGCGATGTCGGACGCCAGCTCCGGCGGCGACTGCTCCAGGGCACTCTTGACCGCCTGGACGATGGTCGCCAGCGATTCCTGCAGCGCCTCGAGCACTTCGTTGGAATTCAGGGTGAAGGCACGTGGTACGCCCTCGGCCAGGGTGCGGCCGCGCACGTCGACCTCGCGGACTTCGCCGCCCGGGTAGGCGGTACCGATTTCCTGCTTGATGCGCTCGGCGGTGGATTCACCGATCAGGCTGCCGTAGTTGCGGCGCACGTAGGTGACGATGGCTTCGTCGAAACGGTCGCCGCCCACACGTACGGATTCGGCGTAGACCACACCGTTGAGCGAGATCAGGGCGATTTCGGTGGTACCGCCACCGATGTCGACGACCATCGAACCGCGGGCTTCCTCGACCGGCAGGCCGGCACCGATGGCGGCAGCCATGGGCTCTTCGATCAGGAACACTTCACGGGCACCGGCGCCCAGCGCCGATTCACGGATGGCACGGCGCTCGACCTGAGTCGACTTGCACGGTACGCAGATCAGCACGCGTGGGCTGGGCTGCAGGAAGCTGTTTTCGTGCACTTTGTTGATGAAGTACTGCAGCATCTTCTCGCAGACGCTGAAGTCGGCGATCACGCCATCCTTCATCGGACGAATGGCAGCGATGTTGCCGGGAGTGCGGCCGAGCATGCGCTTGGCTTCGGTACCGACGGCCACGACGCTTTTCTGGTTGCCGTGGGTACGGATGGCAACAACCGAGGGCTCATTCAGGACGATACCGCGCTCACGCACGTAAATAAGGGTGTTGGCAGTACCCAGGTCGATGGACAGATCGCTGGAAAACATGCCACGCAGTTTCTTGAACATGGGAAAGTGACCCTGGGGAAAGCGTGGGTAAAAAAGTGCGGCAAACTCTAACAATGGCAGGGATTTTGGGCAAGGAGCCAATATGTTAAATTGGCAGTTTTTCCGAGCACGCCAGCCGATGATCGCGGCCGTATGACCGCCAGAATCCCGGCATGTTCCTCATTACGGAAGCATTCTGTTTCTGTTTTTCCTGGAGATCCCCATGGCGCTTCAACGCTGTGACGTGGAAAAGATCGCCCATCTGGCCCGTCTGGGCCTCAATGAAGGCGAACTGCCACGCATTACCGATGCCTTGAACAGTATTCTCGGGCTGGTCGACCAGATGCAAGCCGTCGACACCACCGGCATCGAGCCCCTCGCCCACCCGCTCGAAGCCACCCAGCGCCTGCGTCCCGACCAGGTGACCGAAAGCAACCAGCGCGATCGCTACCAGGCGGTGGCACCCTCGACCGAGAACGGTCTGTACCTGGTTCCGAAAGTCATCGAGTAAGGGATAGAGCCTGCCATGCATCAACTCACTCTGGCCGAGATCGCCCGCGGACTCGCCGACAAGTCGTTTTCCTCCGAAGAGCTGACCGGCGCGTTGCTGTCGCGCATCAAGCAGCTCGACCCACAGATCAACAGCTTCATCAGCGTCACCGAAGCGCAGGCGCTGGAACAGGCCCGCGCTGCCGACGCCCGTCGCGCCAATGGCGAAAACGGCGCACTGCTGGGCGCACCGATTGCCCACAAGGACCTGTTCTGCACCCAGGGCGTACGCACCAGCTGCGGCTCGAAGATGCTCGACAGCTTCACCGCCCCCTACGACGCCACCGTGGTCGCCAAGCTCGCCGAAGCCGGCATGGTCACTCTCGGCAAGACCAACATGGACGAATTCGCCATGGGTTCGGCCAACGAATCCAGCCACTACGGCGCGGTGAAGAACCCCTGGAACCTCGAGCACGTGCCAGGCGGTTCGTCGGGTGGCTCCGCCGCAGCCGTGGCAGCGCGCCTGCTGCCGGTCGCCACCGGCACCGACACCGGCGGCTCGATCCGCCAGCCAGCTGCACTGACCAACCTCACCGGCCTCAAGCCCACCTACGGCCGTGTCTCGCGCTGGGGCATGATTGCCTACGCCTCGAGCCTCGACCAGGGCGGCCCGATGGCCCGCACTGCCGAAGACTGCGCCCTGCTGCTGCAAGGCATGGCCGGTTTCGACGCCAAGGACTCGACCAGCGTCGACGAATCGGTACCCGACTACAGCGCCAACCTCAACGCCTCGCTGCAGGGCCTGCGCATCGGCCTGCCGAAGGAGTACTTCGGCGCCGGCCTCGATCCGCGCATCGCCGAACTGGTCCAGGCCAGCGTCAAGGAACTGGAGAAGCTCGGCGCGGTGGTCAAGGAAATCAGCCTGCCGAACATGCAGCACGCCATCCCGGCGTACTACGTGATCGCGCCGGCCGAAGCCTCCTCCAACCTCTCGCGCTTCGACGGCGTGCGCTTCGGCTACCGCTGCGAAAACCCGAAAGACCTCACCGACCTGTACAAGCGCTCGCGTGGCGAAGGCTTCGGCGTTGAAGTACAGCGCCGGATCATGGTCGGCACCTACGCCCTGTCGGCCGGCTACTACGACGCCTACTACGTCAAGGCCCAGCAGATCCGCCGCCTGATCAAGAACGACTTCATGGCCGCCTTCGAACAGGTCGACGTCATCCTCGGCCCGACCACGCCGAATCCGGCCTGGAAACTCGGCTCGAAGAACGCCGACCCGGTCGCCGCCTACCTCGAGGACGTCTACACCATCACCGCCAACCTCGCGGGCCTGCCCGGCCTGTCGATGCCGGCCGGCTTCGTCGATGGCCTGCCGGTGGGCGTGCAACTGCTGGCCCCGTACTTCCAGGAAGGCCGCCTGCTCAACGTCGCGCACCGCTACCAGCAAGTCACCGACTGGCACACCCGCGCCCCCAACGGCTTCTGAGGAATTCACACATGCAATGGGAAGTTGTGATCGGGCTGGAGATTCATACCCAGCTCGCCACCCAGTCGAAGATCTTCTCCGGCAGCGCCACCACCTTCGGCTCCGAGCCGAACACCCAGGCCAGCCTGGTCGACCTGGGCATGCCCGGCGTACTGCCGGTGCTGAACCAGGAGGCCGTACGCATGGCCTGCATGTTCGGCCTGGCCATCGATGCCGAGATCGGGCCGCGCAACGTGTTTGCGCGCAAGAACTACTTCTACCCCGACCTGCCCAAGGGCTATCAGATCAGCCAGATGGACCTGCCGATCGTTGGCAAGGGCCACCTGGACATCGCCCTGGAAGACGGCACCCTCAAGCGCATCGGCGTCACCCGCGCACACCTTGAGGAAGATGCCGGCAAGAGCCTGCACGAAGATTTCAACGGCGCCACCGGGATCGACCTGAACCGCGCTGGCACACCGCTGCTGGAAATCGTTTCCGAGCCGGACATGCGCAGCGCAAAAGAGGCCGTGGCCTACGTCAAGGCCATCCACGCTCTGGTGCGCTACCTGGGCATCTGCGACGGCAACATGGCCGAAGGCTCGCTGCGTTGCGACTGCAACGTCTCGGTTCGCCCGAAAGGCCAGGTCGAGTTCGGTACCCGCTGCGAGATCAAGAACGTCAACTCGTTCCGCTTCATCGAACGGGCGATCAACAGCGAGATCCAGCGCCAGATCGACCTGATCGAGGACGGCGGCAAGGTGGTCCAGGAAACCCGCCTGTACGACCCGAACAAGGACGAGACCCGTTCCATGCGCAGCAAGGAGGAAGCCAACGACTACCGCTACTTCCCCGATCCGGACCTGCTGCCGGTGGTCATCGAGCCAAGCTTCCTCGAGACCGTCCGCGCCTCGCTGCCCGAGCTGCCAACGCAGAAGGTCGAGCGCTTCCAGAGCCAGTACGGCCTGTCGGCCTACGACGCCAACGTGCTCGCTAGCAGCCGCGAACAGGCCGACTACTTCGAGCAGGTGGCCAGCATCGGCGGCGACGCCAAGCTGGCGGCCAACTGGGTCATGGTCGAGCTGGGCAGCCTGCTGAACAAGCTGGGTGTCGAAATCGACCAGTCGCCGGTCAGTGCCGAGCTGCTCGGCGGCATGCTGCAGCGTATCCGCGACAACACCATCAGCGGCAAGATTGCCAAGACCGTGTTCGAGGCCATGGCTGCCGGTGAAGGCGATGCCGACAGCATCATCGAGAGCAAGGGCCTCAAGCAAGTGACCGACACCGGCGCGATCGACAAGATGCTCGATGAAGTGCTGGCCGCCAACGCCGAGCAGGTCGAACAGTACCGCGCCGCCGATGAAGCCAAGCGCGGCAAGATGTTCGGTTTCTTCGTCGGCCAGGCGATGAAGGCTTCCAAAGGCAAGGCCAACCCGGGGCAGGTGAACCAATTGCTCAAGGCCAAGCTCGAAGGGTGACCTGAACGCCCTCGTTCGCGGGCAAGTCGGAGCGGCGGTTCGGCGCTCCGACTTGCCCGCGAATGGAAGCACCGGAGAGCACCTGCCTTGCTGAAAAAAAACCTCGCCGCCCTGGCTCTTTTCTCTGCCTTGGCCGGCTGTGCCAGCCATGACATCGACCCACGCGGCTACGACGAAACCGGCACCGCCTCCTATTACGGTTCCCGCCACCACGGTAAACGCACCGCCAGCGGCGAAGCCTTCAACCAGCACGGCCTCACCGCCGCCCATCGCACCCTGCCGTTCGGCAGCCAGGTACTGGTGACCAACCTGTCCAACCAGCGCAGCGTGGTGGTGCGTATCAACGACCGCGGCCCCCACACCCGTGGCCGGCTGATCGACCTGTCACGCGCTGCCGCAGAAAAAATCGGCATGCTCCGTAGCGGAACGGCGCGAGTCCGGGTACAAGGTCTGAGCGACTGACCTGACTGGAGCCCTGCCATTTTCGACCTCGCCACCCTCCCCACCTTCAGCCTCCTGCAACTGGGCCTGGGCCTGGTGCTGTTGGTCATCGGCGCCGAACTGCTGGTACGCGCCGCCCTGCGCCTGGCCACGCGCCTGCACGTGCGGCCGCTGATCATCGGTCTGAGCCTGGTGGCCTTCGGCAGTACCGCGCCACAACTGACAGTGAGCCTGCAGGCGGCCTACCAGGGCGCGCCGGACGTGGCGGTGGGCAGTGTGATCGGCAGCAATATCTTCAATGTGCTGGTGATCCTCGGGCTTGCTGCGCTGATCATCCCGCTGCGCGTTTCGCGGCAACTGGTACGCCTGGACATCCCGTTGATGATCGCGGCCAGTGCAGTGGTCTACCTGCTGGCGGCCAACGGCGAACTGGGCAGGCTCGAGGGCGCGCTGTTGCTGCTGGGCCTGCTGGGCTACCTGGGCATGCTCTGGCATCAGTCACGCCACTATTCCCGCGCCTATCCTGCGCCCGACGCCGCTCGCCGCAGCCCGGGCCGCTTCTGGAGTACCGTGGTGCTGCAGACCCTGTTCGGGCTGGTGCTGCTCAGCCTCGGCGGGCACTTGCTGCTGGAGGCGGCGGTCGAGGTCGCCACCGACCTGGGCCTGTCCGAGCGGATCATCGGCCTGACCGTGGTCGCGGTCTGCACTTCGCTACCGGAACTGGCCGCCGCGCTGATCGCCGCCCTGCGTGGCGAGCGCGAGATCGCCGTGGGTACGGTGATCGGCAGCAACCTGTTCAACCTCCTGGCAGTGCTGGGGCTGACTGCCTTGACCACGCCCGAACCGCTGACCATCTCACCCAACGCCCTGGCGTTCGACCTGCCGGTGATGCTCGGGGTCGCCGTCCTTAGCCTGCCCGTGTTTTATTCCGGCTACCGGATCACCCGCGCCGAAGGGCTGGTGTTCCTCGCGCTCTACCTGGCTTACGGTCTGCACGTGGTGGCCTTCACCACCGGCATGCCACTGGCCGGGCGCCTGGAGCGCCTCATGCTGTTCTACGTCATGCCGGTGCTGGCGGTGGTACTGCTATACACCACGCTTCGCGCCTGGCGCCGCCAACACTGAGGAAAACGCAATGACCGACAACAAGAACGCCGGTGAGCAGGTTCGGCGCCAGGTGATGGGGGACGCTTTCGTGGATCGCGCCCTGGGCAATGCCACCGAATTCACCCAGCCCCTGCAGGACTTCGTCAACGAGCATGCCTGGGGCAGCGTCTGGTCCCGCGAGGGGCTGCCATTGAAGACTCGCAGCCTGATCACCCTGGCGGCGCTGACCGCACTGAAGTGCCCACAGGAGCTCAAGGGTCATGTTCGCGGGGCATTGAACAACGGCTGCACGGTGGAGGAGATTCGCGAAGCGCTGCTGCATTGCGCAGTGTACGCAGGGGTCCCGGCGGCGATCGATGCGTTCCGCGCGGCACAGGAAGTGATCGACAATTACCAGGCCTGAGTCGCACCGGCCTCTTCGCGGGTAAACCCCTCCCACTGGCACACCGCTGCGCGGCCCCTGTGGGAGCGGGTTTACCCGCGAAAAGAGCGACGCATCAGCGCAGATTCATCCCTTGGCCTGACGCGCCTTCTTCACCCGGAACGCCACCCACAGCGCTGCGATCCACAGCGGAATCAGCATCACCGAGATGCGCACTGGCGGGGTGAGGTACATCACCACCAGGATCAGCGCAATGAACGCCAGGCACAGGTAGTTGGTCAGCGGATGCCCCCAACTGCGGTAGAACGGCGTGATGCCCGCCGCCAGCTTGGCCTTGCGGAACTTCAGGTGGGTGATGCTGATGCTCGCCCAGTTGATCACCAGCGCCGATACCGCCAGAGCCATCAGCAAACCGAACGCCTCACCCGGCATCAGGTAGTTGATCACCACGCACAAACCCGTCGCCAGCGCCGAAACGCCCAGCGCCACCAACGGCACACCGCTGCGGCTGACCTTGAGCAACTGACGCGGCGCATCGCCCTGGCTGGCCAGGCCGAACAGCATGCGGCTGTTGGCGTAGACGCAGCTGTTGTAGACCGACAGTGCGGCGGTCAGCACGACGACGTTGAGCACGGTGGCGACCACGTCGCTGTCCAGCTCATGGAAGATCATCACGAACGGGCTGCCGCCCTGCACCACCTTCTGCCACGGGTACAGCGCCAGCAGCACGGCAAGCGCGCCGATATAGAAGATCAGGATGCGGTAGACCACCTGGTTGGTGGCCTTGGGGATGCTCTGGCGCGGATTGTCCGCCTCGGCAGCGGTGATACCCACCAACTCCAGGCCGCCAAAGGAGAACATGATCACCGCCAGCGCCATGATCAGCCCGGTGATGCCATTGGGGAAGAAGCCACCGTACTGCCACAGGTTGGCCACGCTGGCATCCGGGCCACCATGACCGCTGCCCAGCAGCCAGGCGCCGAAGCCGATCATGCTGACGATCGCCACTACCTTGACCAGGGCGAACCAGAACTCCATCTCACCGTAGACCTTCACCTGGGTCAGGTTGATGGCGTTGATCACCACGAAGAAGATCGCCGCCGTGGCCCAGGTCGGAAACTCCGGCCACCAGTACTGCACGTAGATACCCACGGCCGTCAGTTCGGCCATGCCAACCAATACGTAGACGACCCAGTAGTTCCACCCCGAGACGAAGCCGGCGAACTCGCTCCAGTATTGATGGGCGAAGTGGCTGAAGCTGCCGGCAACCGGCTCCTCGACTACCATTTCACCCAGCTGGCGCATGATCAGGAAAGCCATCAGGCCAGCGATCGCATAGCCCAGCAGTACCGAAGGGCCGGCCAACTGGATGGTCTGGGCGATCCCCAGGAACAGGCCGGTGCCGATGGCACCGCCCAGCGCAATCAACTGGATATGGCGATTCTTCAGCCCGCGTTGCAACCCCGCGGGCGTGCTCTGGTCTTGCATGAAGTGTCCTTTAGTTCAGGAGGCAGTGTTGTTGTGTTGTGGCGGCCAGCATCTAGATCCACCCGCCCCATTGCAAGATGAATATGCCGATATTGGTGGTGATCGCCGCCATTAGCGTCGTGATCACGATGATAGACGCAGCCAGCTCGTGATTGCCATTAGCCGCGCGGGCCATGACATAACTGGCTGCCGCCGTCGGGCTGCCAATGTAGAGAAACAGGATCCCCAGCTCCGCGCCGCGAAACCCGCACAGCCAGGCGCCCAAGGTGGCCACCAGCGGCAGCCAGACCATCTTCACCAGGCTGGCATCCACCGCGAGCTTGCCGCTGTCGCGCAGGGCCGCCAGCGACAGGGTGCCGCCGATGCAGATCAGCGCCAGTGGCAGGGTCATCTGCGCCAGGTAGTCGCCCGAGGTCAGCAACCAGTTGGGTAGGGGCACCTGCCCATACGCCATGGGCGTCGCTGCCAGCACGCTGATGATCAGCGGGTTGCTGAAGATGCTCTTGCACAGGCTCCACGGGTCGGATTTCAAGCTCGGGCTGTACACCGCCAACACCACCGTCGACAGCGAGTTGTAGAGCAGGATCACCAGCCCGGCGAGTACCGCACCGAGGGAAATCCCGTAGTCGCCATAGAGGCTGGCCGCCAGCGCCAGGCCGATCACTCCGTTATTGCCGCGAAACGCACCTTGCGTGTAGATGCCGCGGTCCTCTGGCGGGCTGCGCCAGATCGCCAGCCCCCAGGAGAGCGCAAAGCACACCAGGGTCGCGAGGATGAAGTAGAGGATGACCCCGGGCTTGACCGCCGTCGACAGGTCGGCGTGATAGATACCCAGGAACAGCAGCGCCGGCATGCAGGTGTTGAACACCAGCGAGGACGCGACCTTGATGAAGTTGTCATCGATCAAGCGGATGCGCTTGAGGAGCACGCCCATGAACAGCATGGCGAAAACCGGGGCCGTGATGTTCAACGTCTGGATAAGAAGGGCGAGCATTGCGCGCGATCCTGGAGAAGGTTGCCGATAGGGGGCTAATCATACGTCAGTGCCAGGTGATTGCGTCCGCCATGGATGAAGGATCTGTCCACAAACAGATCTTGACGTAGGAAATTTCCATCCTATTATCAAAATAACTGTATATACGTACAGTTAATTGGAATTTTTCAGACATCGCATGGAGCAAACAATGTCAGAAATGCAATCACTGCCCGCAACCGGCCAGGCCAATCTGCTGGTCGCGGACCTCGACCGCTTGTTCGACCTTGAGGGCGTCCCCCTGGAGGGAGCGCACACGCATCTGGTGCTGGTGGTGGACGGCCATCACACCGTCAAATATCACCGCCTGCCGCCACTCGACACACCGAAGCCCAGCGGTCCCGAGCTGCGTTTCGAAGGCGGCGAACACACCGCCATCGGCGACAACGTCCTGCTGCGCTTTGCCGCCAACCAACCACCGGTCGTGGCGCACCAGTCACCCCTGCCGTTGCCCAATGGCCTGAGCCTGACCTACGGCCAAGTGGTGGCTCTGGGCGGTGACTTCTATGGTGTGCCCGAACGCCCCATCGCCGATGGAGCAACACCCGCCGAGCGCATCGAACGTTTCCTCCAGGCTTTCGACTCCTTGGCCCGCCTGCCGGCCTCCCGTGCCGAAGCCCAGGACATTCTGGCGATCATGCAGGAAGAGATCTCGGCGGCCAATCGCGCCATCAAGGATGGCCGTCACCCCCATGAAGCCTATGACGCACTGGGCGACAGCCTGTCGGCGCGCTGGAATCGCATCACCGGAGGCGGCAGCGTGGCTTCGGATCTACTGCCACTGGGCCGCTACCTGAAACTGGCCGCCAGCAACTGGGACCATTTCGGCCGTTCGGCCCTGCTGGCTTACCAGGCCGGCCACGGCGCAGCACTGCAGCAGGCACTGCGCGCCCGTGACAGCGGCGACGAACGCGACCTGCAACTGGCCTATGCCATGAACGCCTTCGCCGACCACTTCCTTACCGACCTGTTCTCCGCCGGCCACCTGCGCGTACCGCGCAAGGCCCTGGCCGACACGGTCACGCCGAGCGATATCGGCTCGCTGGTGTCGCGCTTCATGCACGACGAGGACAGCAAGTATGGCCTGCGCGTACGCAATGCCGAAGGCGAGCAATGGCGGGCCTATGGCGACAAGCGTTATTTCGACAGCGTCGATGTGGCCAACCGACGCCAGGTCGGCCGCGCGGTACAGCGTTCGGCCGACGAGGTGTTCCAAGCCTTCGACAAGGGGCAGGCCACGTCGCCGGAGCAGTACGCCGCCCTGCGCCTGACGCCAGACCTGCAGGCAGCCGAACAGGACCTGGTGCCCGGCAATTTCGCTCCGCTCTACCGCCAGCAAGGCTCGACGGTGCTGCGACGCAAGAATGTGGCCGACCTCAACGACGGCCAGTACACCGGTGATTGGTGGGGCTGGAGCACTTACCTGCTGCTCAAGGACTACAAGCCCAACCGTCCGACGGGCTTCATCGATGCCCCGACAGCCTCGCCAGCCATCGTTGCCAACAGTTGGCAACGCCGCGAGCCGGATGGCCTGAACTGGCGTCGGGGTAACGCCGTGCGCTATGCCTTCAGTGTCGACGATGGCATCAACGAATCCTATATCGGCCCCTGGAATCCCTATAGCGAGCTGGGCGAGCACTTCCACCCGACCGTGCAGCTACCGCTCGATGCCCAACGCCGCGGGCGCAACCTGTTCCGCCAGTTTCGCGATGGCGCACCAGAGCTGATCGCTCGCCTCGACGGGCAGGCCACCACCTATATCGACCGTAACGCGTGACAAGGAGGTCACCGATGAACATCAGGATCAAACTGGAACTGGCTTCAGGCCAGTCGCTGCAAGGGATGCCGCTGGAGTTGCTGCGCGATGGGCAAGTGGTCGGGCGGGCGCAGGTGGCGCGGGATGGGGAGGTGTCGTTCGCGGTCGAGCCAGGCACAGGTGCGCTGGCGGTGCGAATGGATCGGGCGGTGATCGGGGGCTGATCTTCGCGGCGCCTGCTTCACGGGCAAGTCGGAGCAGACGCCGCGGTCTACCGATGGATCAGCGCCGCACCGGGCGCTTCTGCAGCTTGCGCTGCAAGGTGCGCCGGTGCATGCCCAGCGCCCGCGCCGTGGCGGAGATATTGCCCTCGTGCTCGGTCAACACGCGCTGGATGTGTTCCCACTGCAGGCGGTCCACCGACATCGGGTTTTCCGGCACCAGGGTATCGAGGTCGGCATGTTCGGACAGCAGCGCCGCCAGCACATCGTCGGCATCGGCCGGCTTGCACAGGTAGTTGCAAGCACCGCGCTTGATCGCCTCAACCGCAGTGGCGATGCTCGAATAGCCGGTCAGGATCAGCACGCGCATCTCCGGGTCCAGTTCCAGCAGCTTGGGCAACAGGACCAGGCCCGAGTCGCCCTCCATCTTCAAGTCCAGCGTGGCGTAGTCCGGCAAGTCCTGCTGGGCCAGGATCAATCCCTCTTCGGCGCTGGCGGCGGTGCTCACCCGAAAACCGCGGCGGCTCATGGCACGGGCCATCACCCGGGTAAAGGTGGCGTCATCATCCACCAGCAGCAGGTGCGGCAGCTCTTCGCCTTCGATCTGGTTCTCGTCGCTCATCGTTCATCTCCTCGCTTGCCATGGGGCAGGCGCAGCTCGGTCAGGGTGCCGCCCTCTTCATGACTATAGAGTTTCACCGAGCCCCCCGCGCGGGTCACGCTGGCCTTGCTCAGGAACAGGCCCAGGCCGAAGCCTTTGCCCTTGGTGGTAAAGAAAGGTTTGCCGATCGCCTCGGCGATGGCCACCGGTACGCCGGCGCCATGGTCGCGGATGCTGATCAGGATATCCTGGGCATCCCAGTCCAGACGCACTTCGAGGTCATTCGGACAGGCATCGGCGGCGTTGTTCAGCAGGTTGAGCAGCGCCTGGGTGAGGTCGGGTGGCGGAATCAGCCGCGGCACCTCGCCATCGCGCAGGCGCTGGAAGCGGTAACTGGCTTCAGGGCGCATCAGGTGCCAGCGGTTGAGCGCCTCGTCGAGCCAGGCGGTGACCTCCTGCTCCTGCACATTCATGCGTCGGTTGGCTTCGGCGGCACGCACCAGTTGCTGCAGCGTCTGCTTGCACAGCTTGACCTGGTCCTGCAGTACCGCAAGGTCTTCCTGCAACTGCGGATCGGTATGGTCCTGGCGCATCTCGTTGATCAGCACGCTCATGGTCGCCAACGGCGTGCCCAGCTCGTGGGCGGCCCCAGCCGCCTGGGTGGCCACGGCCAGCAACTGTTCATCGCGCAGGCTTTCCTCGCGCCGCTCGGCACGCATCTGCTCCTGGCGGCGCAGCTCCTCGGCCATGCGCGCGGCGAAGAAGGTAATGACAGCAGCGGCCAGGGCGATGCTCAGCCACATGCCATACACCTGCATGGTGTCGCGCGCCAGCGGCAGCGTCTCAAGCGGGTAGAACTGCACCAGCAGCAGGCTGTAGGCGACCAGCGCAATGCCCGACAACACCAGTGAATAGATCCACGGCAGGGTCACGGCAGCAATCGCCAGCGGCACCAGGTAATAGGAGACGAAGGGGTTGGTCGAGCCCCCCGAGTAGTACAACAAAGCACTGTGGATCAGCAGGTCACAGGCCAGTTGCAGGGCGTACTCCATCTCCGTGACCGGCAAGGTCAGGCGCAGGCGCAAGGCGGTGAAGGCACACAGCAGCGACGACAGCGCGAGTGTTGCCGCCAGCGACAGCCATGGCAGGGGCAGCAGTTCGGTCCAGTAGGCCACGCCCACGGAGCCGGCCTGGGCAGCCAGGACCAGGATGCGAATGATGGTCAGGCGCCAGAGGTTCTGGCGAGTGGCGGACATTGGGTGTGCGGGGGCGAGCATGAGCTCTCCTGATGAGTGCTCCAGGACAATCGGCTGGAGTATACCGAAGCCATGGCCCCCGCTGCAGCAATGCGGCAAAGCGCCACACTCTGTCACAAAGTCATGATGGCATTGTTGAACCCACTACGCTGTTTCCGGTCTGATTGGCCATGCGTGGAATGGACATCATCCCCACGCTTTCCATTTGAAGGAGTCATACATGCACATTTCCCGTCGCAGCGCCGCGTTCGTCCTGTCTTGTGGCATGCTCGCCAGCCTGCCGGCCCTGGCCGCAGACGAGCCACGCTACAACCAGGTTTCGCTGCGCGCCGAGGTCAGCAAGGAAGTGGCCCGCGACCTGATGGTCGTCACCCTTTACAGCGAAGCGCAGAACACCGACCCGGGCAAGCTCGCCAAGCAGATCACCGAGACCATGAACAAGGCGGTCCAGCAGGCCCGCGAAGTCAAGGACGTGAAGATCAGCCAAGGCAGCCGTAACAGCTATCCGGTCTACGACACCAAGGGCCAGAAGATCACCGGCTGGCGCGAGCGCGCCGAACTGCGCCTGGAAAGCGCCGACTTCCCAGCCCTGTCCAAGCTCACCGGTGAACTGCTGCAGGAACTGAAGATGGGCGGCATGGACTTCTCCATCGCCCCGGCCACCCGCAAGGCCAGTGAAGACGAGCTGCTCAAGGATGCAGTCAACGCCTTCAAGGCCCGCGCCCAACTGGCTACCGAGGCCCTCGGCGGCAAAGGCTACAAAGTGGTCAGCCTGAACCTCAACAGCAGCGGCTACCCGCGCCCCTACATGCGCAGCGCACCGATGGCGATGAAAGCCATGGCTGCGGATGAAGCGGCCTCGCCGGATATCGAAGCGGGCACCAGCGAAGTCAGCATGAATGCCGACGGGCTGATCGAAGTACAGATGCCGTGATCGCGGCTGCGCTCGACTGAGCGACCGGGGCCGCCGCCAGGACGGCCCCTTCCCTCCCCCTCTCGCCGCACCTGTCGCAATGACAGCGGCGAAGCCCTTACCGCAGCTCTTCAGATGAATATTCCTACGCACCCTTAAGGTGCATCCTACATCCCTCAACGCTTCGAAACATGTCGCAAAATGCCAGCTTTTTTCTTGCGCAAACGTTCAACCTACGCAAAATTTACATGAATGCGACATCCATGTACGACCGTGCCACATTTCTGGCGCCGACTATCCTGTTGAGTGTTGCAATGGGTACACCCCCTGCATAAGTATCCGCAGGTCGGCTCACGAGGCCACCTCAAATCAAAAATGACAACAATGAGGCCACCATGCTCAAACACGCAGTCATTCCGTTCCTGGTAGGCGCAGGCCTGCTGGCTGGCGCCCCTGCCGCCCTCGCCGCGTCCAACCTGGTGTTCTGCTCCGAAGGCAGCCCCGCCGGTTTCGACCCGGGCCAATACACCACCGGAACCGACTTCGACGCCTCGGCCGAAACGATCTTCAACCGCCTGACCCAGTTCGAGCGTGGCGGCACCGCCGTCGTCCCCGGTCTGGCCACCAAATGGGACGTTTCCGACGACGGCAAGACCTACACCTTCCACCTGCGTGAAGGGGTCAAGTTCCACACCACCGACTACTTCAAGCCAAGCCGTGAATTCAACGCCGACGACGTGCTGTTCACCTTCAACCGCATGCTCGACAAGGACATGCCGTTCCGCAAGGCCTACCCCACCGAATTCCCGTACTTCACCGACATGGGCATGGACAAGAACATCGCCAAGCTCGAGAAGGTCGACGAACACACCGTACGCTTCATCCTCAACGAAGTGGACGCCGCGTTCATCCAGAACCTGGCGATGAGCTTCGCCTCGATCCAGTCCGCCGAGTACGCCGACCAGCTGCTCAAGCAGGGCAAGGCTGCCGACATCAACCAGAAGCCGATCGGCACCGGTCCATTCGTGTTCAACAGGTACCAGAAGGATGCGTTGATCCGCTACAAGGGCAACAAGGACTACTGGAAACCGGACGACGTGAAGATCGACAACCTGGTCTTCGCCATCAGCACCGACGCCTCGGTGCGTATGCAGAAGCTCAAGCGCGACGAGTGCCAGGTCACGCTGTTCCCACGCCCAGCCGATATCGAGCCGCTGAAGAAGGATCCGAAGCTGCAGATGCCTGAACAGGCCGGCTTCAACCTCGGCTACATCGCCTACAACGTGATGGACAAGATCAAGGGCAGCAACGAGCCCAACCCCATGGCCCAGCTCAAGGTCCGCCAAGCGCTGGACATGGCGGTGAACAAGCAGCAGATCATCGATTCGGTGTACCAGGGTGCCGGCCAGCTGGCGGTCAATGCCATGCCACCGACCCAGTGGTCCTACGACACCACCATCAAGGACGCCAAGTACGATCCGGAGAAAGCCAGGCAGTTGCTCAAGGAGGCCGGCGTCAAGGAGGGCACCGAGATCACCCTGTGGGCCATGCCGGTGCAACGCCCCTACAACCCGAACGCCAAGCTGATGGCCGAGATGCTGCAGTCGGACTGGTCCAAGATCGGCATCAAGGCCAAGATCGTCAGCTACGAATGGGGCGAGTACATCAAGCGCTCCAAGAGCGGCGAAAACGGCGCCATGCTGATCGGCTGGAGCGGCGACAACGGTGACCCGGACAACTGGCTCGGCACCCTGTTCGGTTGCGACGCACTGGAGGGCAACAACTTCTCCAAGTGGTGCTACAAGCCGTACGACGACATCATCAAGCAGGCCAAGGCCACCTCCGACCAGGCCAAGCGCACGGAGCTGTACAAGCAGGCGCAGCACATCATCAAGGAGCAGGTGCCGATGACCCCTATCGCCCACTCCACTGTCTATCAGCCGATGAGTGCGAAAGTGAAGGACTTCAAGATCAGCCCGTTCGGACTGAACTCCTTCTATGGCGTAAGCGTGGAGAAATAGCGCCCAGCCAGCCCCGTCATTTGTCGGGGCTGGCGTGAGCACGGCGGGGCGCCGAAATTTCTCGGCAAACTTCCGAAATTTCTTACGCCACTAGACATATTCATTACCTGTCTCGCCCTTCCTGATGCCGCTAACGTCAGGAACGGGCTTCTGTTGCCGCCCGTTCAGTGTGCGGCAGCGCAAACGGATGAGGAAAGGATCGCCATGCGCCATACCACACTGCTCGGCACCGTGCTGGGCCTGGGACTGCTCAGCCAGGCCCTCCCTGCCCAGGCCAACAACCTGGTGTTCTGCTCCGAAGGCAGCCCAGCGGGCTTCGACACGGCTCAATACACCTCGGCCACGGACAACGATGCCGCCGAACCGATCTACAACCGCCTGGTCGAGTTCGAGCGTGGGGGCACCGCTGTGCAGCCAGGCCTGGCCACCGACTGGCAGGTCTCCGAAGACGGCCTGCGCTACACCTTCCACCTGCGGCCCGGGGTGAAGTTCCACCACAACAAGGACTTCAAGCCCACCCGCGACTTCAACGCCGACGACGTGCTGTTCACCTTCAACCGCATGCTCGACAAGGACCATCCGTTCCGCAGGGCCTACCCGACCGAGTTCCCCTACTTCATCAGCATGGGCCTGGACAAGAACATCGCCAAGGTCGAGAAAACCGACCCGCTCACGGTGACCTTCACCCTCAACACGGTCGATGCCGCGTTCATCCAGAACATCGCCATGGCCTTCGCCTCCATACTCTCCGCCGAATACGCCGAGCACCTGCTGGCCAGCGGCAGGCCCAGCGACATCAACCAGAAGCCGATCGGCACCGGCCCGTTCGTGTTCCAGCGCTACCAGAAGGACTCGCAGATCCGCTTCAAGGGCAACAAGGACTACTGGGCGCCTGACCGGGTGAAGATCGACAACCTGGTGTTCTCGATCAACATCGACCCTTCGGTGCGCATCCAGAAGCTGCGCCGCAACGAGTGCCAGGTCACCCTTCACCCACGCCCGGCCGATCTCCCTGCGCTCAAGCAGGACAGCAAGCTGCAGGTCATGACGCAGCCCGGCTTCAACCTCGGCTACATCGCCTACAACACCCAGCACCCACCGTTCGATCGACTTGAAGTGCGCCAGGCGATGGACATGGCGGTCAACAAGCAGGCGATCATCCAGGCGGTCTACCAGGACGCCGGGCAAACGGCAGTCAACGCCATGCCGCCCACCCAATGGTCCTACGACGATACGCTCAAGGACGCGCCGTTCGATCCGCAAAAGGCCAGGCAGGTGCTGGAACAGGCCGGGGTCAAGCCAGGCACGGAAATCACCCTCTGGGCCATGCCGGTGCAACGCCCTTACAACCCCAATGCCAAGCTCATGGCCGAAATGCTCCAGGCCGACTGGAGCAAGCTCGGCTTCAAGGTCCGTATCGTCAGCTACGAGTGGGGCGAATACCTCAAGCGCATGAAAAATGGCGAACACGACATCGCCCTGATCGGTTGGACCGGCGACAACGGCGATCCGGACAACTGGCTTGGAACCCTGTTCAGTTGCGATGCCATTGGCAGCAACAACTACTCGCAGTGGTGCGACAGCCAGTACGACGAACTGGTCAAGAAGGCCAAGCAGGTCACCGACCGCGAACAGCGCACCCACCTCTACCAGCAGGCCCAGCAACGCCTCAAGCAGCAGGTACCGATTACCCCGGTGGCCCATTCGACGGTCAACCAACCCCTCAGCATCAGTGTGAAAGACTTCAAGGTCAGCCCCTTCGGACGCAACGTTTTCTCCGGCGTCAGCATCGATTGACCCTGTATCGCCAGACCGGGAGTGCCCCACTCCCGCGACCGCGTGCAGCCCGGATTTGCCTGGCAATCCCAGGTGAACACCCGCAGTACCGCGTCACCGAGCCAAGCCCGACCCACAAGATCGGGCCACAGATATAAGAATAGAAAGGGAGCTTTAACCTTGAAACGAACCACCAAAACCGCGCTGGCCCTGTCCATCGGCGCCTTCTGCGCCGCCGCCCAGGCAGAACCTGTCAGCCAGGACTTCTACCCGCTGAGCCTCAAGTCGGGCAGCGAGCAGGCCGACGCCTCGGGCTTCTTCGAAGGCCAGAGCCTTTCCGGCAGCACCCGCAACTGGTACGCCCGCGAACGCGCCACCCGTGCGCCGCTGTGGAAGTACTACAAGAGCGACGGCACCCGCCACGACACCCACAGCCGTGACAACTGGGTACAGGGCACCATCCTCAACTACAGCTCGGGCTTTACTCAGGGCACCGTGGGCTTCGCCACCGAAGTCGCCGCCTACAACGCCATAGCCCTTGAGCGTGGTCGCGCAGCGATTGCCGGGCCGAACAACCGCACCCTGACCCATAGCGATGGCGACCCTGTCGGCCAGTGGAGCAAGGCGGGCCTGGCCAACGTCAAGGCGCGCATCTCCAACACCACCCTCACCGTCGGCCGCCAGTCCCTGGACACGCCGATGATCGCCTACATCGGCAACCGTGCCCTGCCTTCGAGCTTCCAGGGCGTGGCGTTGCACAGCGCCGAATTCGACAACCTGTCGTTCGACATCGGCACCTTCGACCGCGTCTCGCCGCGTACCGAACAGAGCCTGAGCAAGTTCCGCACCGAGTACAGCGCCACCGGCGTGGAAACCGACCGTGCCAGCACCGCCGGTATCAACTACCAGCCGTTCAAGAGCCTGACCACCAGCCTGTACGCCACCAAGGTCGACGACTTCTGGAACCAGTACTACTTCGGCGCCAACCACGTGTTGGGCGACAGCGCGGTGCTGAGCCTGACCACCGGCCTGAACTACTACAAGACGGTCGATGCCGGCAGCAAGAAGATGGGCGATATCGACAACGATACCTACAGCCTGTCGTTCGGCCTCACCCACCAGGCGCACACGCTCACCGCCTCCTGGCAGCAGGTCAACGGCAACGAGTACTTCGACTACCTGCACGAAACCAACGGTATCTACCTGGCCAACTCCCTGCTGTCGGACTTCAACGGCCCGAACGAGAAATCCCTGCAGATTTCCTACGTGCTGAACATGGCCCAGTACGGCGTACCAGGCCTGAAGTTCAACCTGTACAACGCCCGCGGCTGGGGCATCGACGGTACCCACTACCGCGGTACTGCCTACGACGTGCGTGGCATGGATGGCGAGACCCACTACGAGTGGGGCATCGGCACCAGCTATGCGGTGCAGAGCGGCATGCTGAAGGACACCAGCATCCGCGCCACCTATACCGCTCACCGCGCCAGCAAGGCCCAGGCCGATGGCAGCCTGGACGAGCTGCGCATCGTCACCACCATTCCGTTCAACATTCTCTGACCGCCAACGTCACGGCCCGGGCTATCCGGGCCGTGACGTCTACGCTGGAGTCATTCGCAGGGAGGTTCCATGAAATCGCTACCGCTACGCGCTGCCCTGGCAGCGATCATCCTGGGCGCTGCCGGCAACCTCGCGGCCAAGCCCCTGGTGGTGTGCACCGAAGCCAGCCCCGAAGGTTTCGATATCGTCCAGTACACCACCGCGGTCACCGCCGACGCCTCGGCCGAAACCGTGTTCAACCGCCTGGTCGACTTCAAGCCCGGCACCACCGATATCGAGCCGGCCCTGGCCGACAGCTGGGAAATCAGCGCCGACGGCCTGACCTACACCTTCCACCTGCGCCAGGGTGTGAAGTTCCACACCACCGACTACTTCACCCCCACCCGCGACTTCAATGCCGATGACGTGCTGTGGAGCCTGAACCGTCAGTTCGATGCCAAGCATCCGTGGCACGACAAGACCAGCGTCGGCTACCCCTATTTCGAGAGCATGGCCTTCGGGCAACTGCTCAAGTCGGTGAGCAAGACCGACGACCACACCGTGGTGATCACCCTGACCCGCCCCGAAGCGCCGTTCCTTCGCGACCTGGCCATGGCCTTCACCTCGATCTACTCCGCCGAATACGGCGACCAGTTGCTCAAGGCCGGCAAGACCGGCGACCTGAACAGCAAGCCGATCGGCACCGGGCCATTCGTGTTCCAGCGCTACAACAAGGACGCCCAGGTCCGCTTCAAGGCCAATCCCGACTATTTCCGCGGCAAGCCGCCCAGCGACACGCTGGTGTTCGCCATCGCCACCGACAACAACGTGCGCCTGCAGAAACTGCGGGCCAACGAATGCCAGATCGCCCTGTACCCCAAACCCGACGACGTCCCGGCGATCAAGACCGATCCCAAGCTCAAGGTCGCCGAGATCGAGGCCCTGGTCACCGGCTACATCGCCATGAATACCGAGCACAAGTACCTGAGCGACGTGCGCGTGCGAAAGGCGATCAACATCGCCTTCGACCGCCAGACCCACGTCGACCAGTTGTTCGGCAAGGGCAATGCGCTGGTCGGGGTCAACCCCTACCCGCCGACCATGATCGGCTACAACACCGCCAACAAGAACCCGCCGCGCGACCTCGACAAGGCCCGCGCCCTGCTCAACGAAGCCGGCGTCCCCGAGGGCACCGCCATCACCCTGTTCACCCGCAACGGTGGCGGCCCGACCAACCCCAATCCGCGTTTGTCGGCAGAAATGCTGCAGGCCGACCTCGCCAGGATCGGGCTCAAGCTCGACATCCGCGTGATGGAGTGGGCCGAGATGCTGCGCCGCGCCAAGAAGGGCGAGGCGGACCTGGTCTCCGCCGGCTGGGCCGGCGACAACGGTGACCCGGACAACTTCCTGACACCCATGCTCAGCTGTGATGCCGCCAAGACCGGCGAGAACTATGCGCGCTGGTGCAACCCTAAGTTCCAGGAACTGATCACCCGTGCCCGCGAGATCATCGACAACGATGAGCGTGCCAAGCTCTATAGCGAGGCGCTGGCGGTGTACGATGAGGATCAACCGTGGATCAGCATGGCCCACCCGAAGATGTTCACGGCCATGCGCGACAACGTAGAGGGATATGTCATCAACCCTCTGACCAATAACAACTTCGCCACCACCAAGGTGAAGTAGAAGAAAAACATGACCGCCGGCCTCTGCAAGGGCCGGCGGCTGCCTTGACCGGCCGATGAGGTACCTCCGACGATGTTGAGTTTTATTGCCCGGCGCCTGGGCCTGCTGATACCGACCTTCTTCGGTATCACCCTGCTGACCTTCGCGCTCATACGCCTGATCCCCGGCGACCCGGTGGAAGTGATGATGGGCGAGCGCAGGGTCGACCCTGAAATGCACGCCCAGGCCATGGAACGCCTTGGCCTGAACAAACCCCTGCCAGCCCAGTACATGGATTACATCGGCAAGCTCGCCCAGGGCGATCTCGGCGAATCGCTGCGCTCGCGCGAGAGCGTGTGGAACGAGTTCACCACGCTGTTCCCCGCGACGCTGGAGTTGGCGTTCTGCGCATTGATCTTCGCCGGCGTCTTCGGCCTGTTGGCCGGGGTGATCGCGGCGCTCAAGCGCGGATCGTTGTTCGACCATGGGGTGATGGGCGTCTCGCTCGCCGGCTATTCCATGCCCATTTTCTGGTGGGGCCTGATCCTCATCATGTTCTCGTCGGTGAGCATGGGCTGGACGCCCGTGTCCGGGCGCATCGACCCGTTGTACGACGTCGAGCCGGTGACCGGCTTCATGCTGATCGACACGCTGCTGGTGGGCGATGAAGGCTCGTTCAAGGATGCGTTCATGCACCTGATCCTGCCGACCATCGTGCTCGGGACCATCCCGCTGGCGGTGATCGCCCGCATGACCCGCTCCTCGATGCTCGAGGTGCTGCGCGAAGACTACATCCGTACCGCCCGCGCCAAGGGCCTATCGCCGGCCCGCGTGGTGTTCGTGCACGGCTTGCGCAATGCGCTGATCCCGGTCCTGACGGTGTTCGGCCTGCAGGTCGGCACCTTGCTCGCCGGTGCCGTGCTCACCGAAACCATCTTCTCCTGGCCGGGCATTGGCAAATGGCTGATCGAAGCCATCGGCGCCCGTGACTACCCCGTGGTCCAGAACGGCATCCTGTTGATCGCCTGCCTGGTGATCCTGGTCAACTTCGTCGTGGATATCCTCTACGGCCTGGCCAACCCACGCATCCGTCATCAGCGCTGAGGGCCCCGCCATGACTAACCCGACTTCCCACGCTGTGACCCAGGCCCCAACCGCCGACCACAGCCAGCTCTACCCCTCCCCGTACAAGGAATTCTGGCAGGCCTTCTCGCGCAACAAGGGCGCAGTGGCAGGCCTGGTCTTCATGTGCCTGATCGTGTTCTGTGCGCTGTTCGCCCCCTGGGTCGCGCCACACAACCCCAGCGAGCAATACCGCGACTTCCTGCTGACCCCACCGGTCTGGCTCGAGGGCGGCACCTGGCAGTTCATCCTCGGCACCGACGAACTGGGCCGCGACCTGCTCTCGCGCCTGATCCAGGGCGCGCGCCTGTCGCTGCTGATCGGCCTGTCATCGGTGGTGATGTCGCTGATCCCCGGCATCCTGCTGGGCTTGTTCGCCGGTTTCTTCCCGCGTCTGCTCGGCCCGTCGATCATGCGCCTGATGGACGTGATGCTGGCCCTGCCTTCGCTGCTGCTGGCCGTGGCCATCGTCGCCATCCTCGGCCCTGGTCTGATCAACACGGTGATCGCCATTGCCGTGGTGTCGCTGCCCTCCTATGTACGCCTGACCCGCGCCGCGGTGATGGGCGAGCTGAACCGTGACTACGTCACCGCCGCACGTCTGGCCGGTGCCAGCCTGCCACGCCTGATGTTCGTCACCGTGCTGCCCAACTGCATGGCACCGCTGATCGTGCAGGCTACCTTGAGCTTCTCCTCGGCGATCCTCGACGCCGCTGCCCTGGGCTTCCTCGGCCTCGGCGTCCAGCCGCCCACGCCTGAGTGGGGCACCATGCTGGCCTCTGCCCGCGACTACATCGAGCGCGCCTGGTGGGTGGTGAGCTTGCCTGGCCTGACGATCCTGCTCAGCGTGCTGGCAATCAACCTGATGGGCGACGGCCTGCGCGATGCGCTGGACCCGAAACTCAAGAACGCCGCCTGAGGAGAGCGCCATGTCACTGTTGCAGATCAACAACCTGAACGTGCGCTTCGGCGACGCTAATGCCGTACCTGTGGTAGACGGCCTCGACCTGTCGGTGGACGCCGGCGAGATCCTCGCCATCGTCGGCGAGTCCGGCTCCGGCAAGTCGGTGACCATGATGGCCCTGATGGGCCTGATCGACTCCCCCGGCCGCATCACCGCCGACAGCCTCACCTTCGACGGCACCGACATGCTCAAGCTCAGCGGTCGTCAACGGCGCAAGGTGGTGGGCAAGGACATCGCCATGGTCTTCCAGGACCCGATGACCGCACTCAATCCCAGCTACACCGTGGGCTACCAGATCGAGGAAGTGCTGCGCCAACACCTCGGTCTGAAGGGCAAGGCAGCACGCCAGCGCGCGTTGGAGCTGCTCAAGAAAGTCGAGATCCCGGCCGCCGAAAGCCGCCTGGACGCTTACCCGCACCAGCTCTCCGGCGGCATGAGCCAGCGCGTCGCAATCGCCATGGCGATTGCTGGCGAACCCAAGCTGCTGATCGCCGACGAACCGACCACCGCCCTCGATGTGACCATTCAGGCACAGATCATGGAACTGCTGGTCAACCTGCAGAAGGAGCGCAACATGGCGCTCATCCTGATCACCCACGACCTGGCAGTGGTCGCCGAAACCGCCAGGCGGGTGTGCGTGATGTATGCAGGACAGGCAGTGGAAGTGGGCCAGGTGCCGGAACTGTTCGACATCCCCGCACACCCTTACAGCGAAGCGCTGCTGGCGGCGATTCCCGAGCACAGCATCGGCGCCGAACGGCTGGCCACACTGCCCGGCATCGTGCCTGGGCGCTATGACCGCCCCCAGGGTTGCCTGCTGTCGCCGCGCTGCCCCTATGTACGTGACAACTGCCGGGCACAGCGTCCGGCCCTCGATCCCCAGGCCCACAGCCTGGTGCGCTGCTTCTATCCGTTGAACCAGGAGGTGGCGTGATGACTGTCGTTCTGTCCGCCCGTGAACTGACCCGTCACTACGAAGTCTCCCGCGGCCTGTTCAAGGGCCATGCTCTGGTGCGCGCGCTCAATGGCGTGTCGTTCGAACTGGAGGCCGGCAAGACCCTGGCCGTGGTCGGCGAGTCTGGCTGCGGCAAGTCCACCCTCGCCCGTGCCCTGACCCTGATCGAAGAGCCGTCCTCAGGCTCGCTGCAAATTGCCGGCACCGAGGTCAACGGCGCCGACAAGGCCCAGCGCAAGCAACTGCGCCGTGATGTGCAGATGGTCTTCCAGAGCCCCTATGCCTCGCTCAATCCGCGGCAGAAGATCGGCGAACAACTGGCCGAGCCGCTGCTGATCAATACCTCGCTGAGCAAGACCGAGCGCCGCGACAAGGTGCAGAAGATGATGCAGCAGGTCGGTCTGCGCCCTGAGCACTACCAGCGCTACCCGCACATGTTCTCCGGTGGTCAACGCCAGCGTATCGCCCTGGCCCGGGCGATGATGCTGCAGCCCAAGGTGCTGGTTGCGGACGAACCAACCTCGGCGCTCGATGTGTCGATCCAGGCCCAGGTGCTGAACCTGTTCATGGACCTGCAGAAAGAGTTCAACACCGCCTATGTGTTCATCTCGCACAACCTCGCGGTGGTGCGGCATGTCGCTGACCAGGTGCTGGTGATGTACCTGGGGCGCCCGGCGGAAATGGGGCCGAAGGAAGATATCTACGACAAGCCCCTGCATCCCTACACCCAGGCACTGCTCTCGGCGACTCCGGCCATTCACCCCGACCCGCTGAAGCCGAAGATCCGCATCGCCGGTGAGCTGCCCAACCCGCTGAACCCGCCTGATGGCTGCGCCTTCCACAAGCGCTGCCCCTATGCCACCGAGCGTTGTGGCAAGGAGATTCCGGCGTTCAGGCAGGTCGGGACGCGGCAGGTGGCGTGTCACTATGCTGAGCAGTTCCTGTAAAGCGGCATAAAGCCGCTTCTGCGGGTTGTACAGTTGTGAAAAGGGCCGCATTAGCGGCCCTTTTCTATTAGTGCATGAAGATCGCGATCAGAATGATCACCGGGATTGGCACCCCAAGCATCCAGAGCAGAATCGAGCGCATGATGGTTCCTCCAGTCGTGAATTCGAGTTAACGGACAACAGTGGTCGAAGCATGCAGCGCACGCGGGTCTTCTTCGACCCAACGAGCACGGTCACGCAGGCGACCACCGAACAAGGCTGCGAAGCTTGCGAAGAACGCACCGCACAGCAGGGCGATGAAGGTCCAGATGGCGGTCCAGGCCGCAACCTTCGCTGCTGTCTCGGCAGCTTCCTGAGCAGCCTGCTTGGCCTGCGCGGCATCCTGACGCGCCTCTTCATAAACTTGCTCGACGCGGGCCTGGGCCTCGGCCTGGGTCAGGCGAGTACGCTGGGCTACCAGTTGCGCCAGGTAGGTACGATCCTCGGCAGCCATCCCGCCATCGGCAGCCAGGCCGCGGATCAGGATCCGGCTGGCCACGCCATTGGCCGCATCCTCGCTCACCGCAACCGGGCCGTCGCCACGGAATAGACGATCCACGTAGTAGCCCATAGGGTCGGCGGCGCCTGAAGGCTTGCTCTTGTCATCGTTCATGGAAACGCTGGCCACGGCACCCGAGGCGGCAGCAGCACCCGCCGAAGCACCAGCACTGGCAAGCCCCCCTGCCGAAGACACGACCATCAACACCGTGACCAGGGTCGCAATAGCCCAGGACAGGAAGCCATGGGCGGTATCGCGGAAATACACCTCGTCACCATGCAGGTTGGCCCACTTCACTCGCAAGCGGCCAGCCATGTACCCGCCCAGCCCGGAGGCGAGGATCTGGGTAATCAGCAGCCAGACGATGGTGGATATCCCCAGCGCCTTGGCGCTGGCACCTTCGTTGGCCCAAGGCGAGGAGGCGGCAAAGCCCAGGCCCGCACCCAGTATCACGAGGATCAACGACAACGCAGCCGCAGCAGCGGCACCGGCGAAGATGGCAGCCCAGGAAACGCCCGAGCGGTTCGGGGCCTCGGAGACAGCAGTTGGCAGATCGGCAGTGGTAATCATGATTCGGCGCCTTATGAGGGTGAGCAAAACTTCCGTTTTGTTTGCCACTCGATTGGTGCAGCGCGCGTGCCAGTTGTGACAAAAAATGACTCCCAGCTAAATCAAGCACTTAGGCAAAAACCACTTCTTAGGATCGTGCGAATCGCCCGAACCCACCCAGTTGAACAGGGCGTTATGCAGTATCCACAGGCCTGGGGCCTCAACGGTCAGCCTGCACGCCCTTGTCGGCTGAAGCAGCCCGATGCATTATCGGCCCATGACCGCCACTCTCCTTCCAGACGGCCCCGCCCAGACCCCGCTCACTGCGGAAGTCGTCATGCGCTACCACCTGTGCTGGAAGCATCGTGACCTGGATGGGGTCATGGCGCTGTATCACCCGGAAATCCAATACCACGACTTTTTCCAGAACCGCGTGCTCGGCTTCGATGAGCTGCGCGAGTACGTGCGCGTCTCGTTGCCGCACGAAGCCGGGGAAGACATCGTCCACAGCGACCGCATCCGGGTCGACGGTTGCACAGCCTTCATCCAGTACCAGGTGACGGTCCAGGGCGGTGAAGGCCTGGTGGCTTTCCAGTCCAGCGAGGCGATCACGGTCAAGGACAACCTGATCTGGCGGGTCAATGAATACGGCACGCTGATCCGCCGCGACGGCAAGGGCGCCAGCGCGTCCGGGCCACGTCCCGCCACCAGCCGCCTGGGTCTTTCGCCCCGCCAGTTGAGCACCATGGCCCAGGACCTCGAACACTATTTCCAGGCCCAACGTCCCTATCTGGACCCTGAGCTGGACCTCCAGCAGGTGGCAGAAGAAAGCGGCTATAGCCGCAACCAGATTTCCTACCTGCTCAACCAGGTGCTCGGCCAGAGCTTCTACCGCTACGTCAACCAGGCCCGCCTGCAGCATCTTCTGGCCGGGCTCGAAGGCGCAGGCTGCCGAGCCCCCATCGACGAACTGGCTTTCGACGCTGGCTTCAATTCGCTGTCGGCGTTCTACAAGTGCTTCCGCGAACACACCGGGCTCTCGCCCAAGGCCTACGTGAAGCAGATTTCTCTGCGTGCACGCACGTAAGACAGCGAAGCGCCCGCACTACTAGCATCGCTCCCAGAACCTTGAACGGAAGTGGGAGCAGTACCTGATGCAAGCCTGGCGCACGATCAGCCTCTGGATGGACCAGCTCGACGAGCCGCTCGACGCTCGCCCGTCGCTGGAGCAGGACCTGGATGTCGACGTGTGCATCATCGGCGCCGGCTATACCGGCCTGTGGACAGCCTACTACCTCAAGCGCCAGGCCCCGCACCTGCGCATCGCCATCCTCGAGGCCAACACCGCAGGCTTCGGCGCCTCCGGGCGCAACGGCGGCTGGCTGATGGGCAACCTGCTGGGCGAAGACCGCCTGCTGGCCACCCTTTCCCCACAGCAGCGCCGCGCCAGCGTCGACCTGCTGCATGCAATCCCTGACGAAGTGCACGGCGTGCTGCAACGCGAAGGCATCGACTGCGACTACCGCAAGGGTGGGGTCATCTACTGCGCCGCCCGCTACCCGGAGCAGGAGCGCAGCCTGCGTGCCTACCTCGACGACCTGTACCGCCAGGGCATGAACGAAGACGACTATCGCTGGCTCAAGCCCGAACAACTGGCCGGCCAACTGCGGGTCAGCAATGCCTACGGCGCGATCTTCAGCCCCCACGTCGCCACCATCCAGCCCGCCAAGCTGGTGCGCGGCCTGGCACGCGTGGTCGAGGGCATGGGTGTGCCCATCTACGAAAACACCCCGGCCAGCGACTGGCAGACCGGTGAGGTGCGCACCGCCCAGGCCAAGGTCCGTTGCCAATGGGTCGTGCCGGCGGTCGAAGGCTACGCCGCCAGCCTGCCGCCGCTAGGTCGCCATCAACTGCCCGTGCAAAGCCTGCTGGTGGCCACCGAGCCGCTGCCGGAATCGGCCTGGGAGCAGATCGGCCTGAGCCAGGGCCAGGCCTTCAGCGAAGGCAGCCGCCAGGTCACCTACGGTCAGCGCACCACCGACAACCGCCTGGTGTTCGGCGCCCGCGGCGGGTATCGCTTCGGTGGCCGCCTGCGCGAGGACTTCAGCCTCAGCGACGCCGAGATCGAGCTGCGCCGCTATCTGTTCGGCGAGCTGTTCCCACACCTGAAGAACGTGCGCATCACCCACTCCTGGGGCGGCAACCTGGGGATGGCGCGGCGCTTCCGTCCGCACATGCTGTGCGACCGTCAACGCGGCCTGGCGCTATCGGGTGGCTATGGCGGCGAAGGTGTCGGCGCCACCAACCTGGGCGGGCGCACGCTCGCGGCACTGATTCTCGGCCAGCACAACGAACTGACAGCCCAGCCCTGGGTCCACGACAACCGCCCGCTGTCGAGCCTGGCCAGTTGGCCGCCCGAGCCCTGCCGCTGGCTAGGCTACAACGCGATCATCCAGAGTTTCGTCCACGAGGACCGCACCCTCGCCAACCCGGCCAGCCCGGCCTGGCGGCGGCGCCTGGCCAGCGGCCTGGCCGGATTCATGGAAGGTTTCATGCACTGAGTTGCACCCACTACCACAAGAGATCCTGCAGTCATGAGCATCACCCAGTTCAAGCACACCGACAGCGCCGCGCTGGAAACCTCCAACCCGGTCGCCGTCCCCCTCGGAGAACCCGTCGCAGTGACCTCGGTCACCTGCGTCGAACGCAACGATGGCGTCGAAACCGGTATCTGGGAATGTACGCCCGGGCGCTGGCGCCGGCAGATCGTGCAACAGGAGTTCTGCCATTTCATCAAGGGCCGCTGCACCTTCACCCCCGACGGTGGCGAGCCCCTGGTCATAGAAGCCGGAGACGCACTGATGCTACCGGCCAACAGCACCGGGATCTGGGATATCCAGGAAACCGTGCGCAAGACCTACGTACTGATTTTCTGATCCGCTGATCGCCTGCCGTTCTTCGATAACAACAGACAAAGCAAGGTAAACCGGACATGCGCAAACTCCTCCTCGCCCCCCTGATGCTGGCTGCTGGCGTCGCCAGTGCCGCCGACTCGGTGAAGATCTACAACTGGTCCAGCTACATCGCACCCGACACGCTGCAGAACTTCCAGAAAGCCACCGGCATCGTGCCCACCTACGATGTCTACGACAGCAACGAAACCCTCGACGGCAAGCTGATGACCGGCAACTCCGGTTACGACGTGGTCTTCCCCTCCAACCACTTCATGGCCCGGCAGATCCAGGGCAAGGCCTTGAAGAAGCTCGACAAGAGCCAGCTGCCGAACTGGCAGAATCTCAACCCGGTGCTGCTCAAGGCGCTGGAGGTGAACGACCCCGGCAACCAGTACGGCTTCCCGTACCTGTGGGGTAGCACCGGCATCGGCTACAACCTCGACAAGGTCAAGGCCGTGCTAGGCGACAAGGCACCGGTCGATTCGTGGGACCTGGTGTTCAAGCCCGAGAACATGGAAAAGCTCAAGAGCTGTGGCGTGGCCATGCTCGACAACGGCCCGGAGTTGCTGCCGATCGCCCTGAACTATCTGGGCCTGCCGCCGCACAGTCAGAATCCCGATGACTACAAGAAAGCCCAGGCACTGCTGATGAAAGTACGTCCGTACATCAGCTACTTCCACTCCTCGAAGTACACCGGCGACCTGGCCAACGGCAACATCTGCGTGGTGGTCGGTTTCTCCGGCGACGTGCTGCAGGCCAAGAACAGCGCCGACGATGCGAAGAACGGGGTGAAGGTGGGTTACTCGATTCCCAAGGAGGGTGCGCCGCTGTGGTTCGACATGGTCGCCATGCCGGCCGACGCTCCGGACGAGAAGGCCGGCTACGCCTACATGAACTACCTGCTGCAGCCTGAGGTGATGGCCGGCATCAGTAACTCGGTGCAGTACGCCAACGGCAACGCCAAGGCCGATGCTCTGGTCGATCCGGCGCTCAAGCAGAACACCATGATCTACCCAAGCGCGGATGTGATGGGCAAGCTGTTCGCCCTGGAAGCGATGCCGGCGAAGATCGACCGCATTCGCACGCGGCTCTGGACCAGCATCAAAGCGGGTAACTGAAGCTCCGCCTCTCCCCCCGCAGACACCAGGGTGTCTGCGGGGTAAAGGCGATTTCAGCGCACCACCGTCACCCGCCCGAACAGTGTCTGCGGCACGAAGCCCATCACCTTGCCCAACGACGCCAGCGCCAGCATGGGCTCCTCCACCGGGAAACTGCCGCTGACCTTGCGTTGCGCCAAGGCCTCGTCGAGCAACAGGATACGCCCCGGGTAATACCGTCCCAGGTCCTCGACCACCTGCGCCAGCGGCACCTGGTAATAGTTCAGCCAGCCCTGGCGCCAGGCCAGGCGACTGTCACTGTCCACGGCACTGATCGCCCCCGCCACGCCCTGGGCATAGTCCAGTTGCTGGTTGGCGGTCAGCTCACGCGCCACGGCGCCGGTAATCGGTGTCACCGCCACCCGTCCACTGCGCACGGTAACCTGGGCGCCGTCGCCCTGCCCGCGTACCTCGAACTGAGTGCCCAGCACTCGCACTTCGCCGCCCGCCGCATCGACCAGGAACGGCGCACCGGTGTGGGTCACCTCGAAGAACGCCGCGCCGCGCAGCAGGCGCACGCGCCGCTCGCCATGGTCGAAATCCACGACCACGGCGCTGTTGGCATCCAGGGTCAGGCGTGACTGGTCGGCCAGGGTGACCTGGCGCACATGCTCATCACTGCGATAGTCGGCGCGCAGGTCCTGCAACCAGTATTGCGGCTGCCAACCGGCCAGGCTGCCCAGCGCCAGCACCAGGCAGGCCGCTGCCGCCAGTGCTCCGCCACGCCGCCCCCAGCGGGCTTTCGGTCGACGCATGGCCTGCAGGTAGTACTCGAGGCCCTCGCGTTCCTCCGCGGCCAGACGCGCGGCGGGCGCTTCGCTTTGTTGCCACAGGGCCTGGGCCTCGGCATAGGCGGCGCGGTGCGCCGGATCGGCCAACAACCAGCGCTTGAACTCAGCGCCTTCGGCTGCCGGAGGATGCTCGTTGATGCGGCTCAGCCAGCCCAGGGCCATGCGCGACTGCTCGGCGGTGATCGGATAGGGCTGGCTCATCGACGGTCGCTCCCTGGCCTGCGCAATGGGGTAGCGGGCTCGGCGACACTCGCCTTGCACGCTTCGAGGGCGCGCATCATATGCTTTTCCACCGCACTCTGGGACACCTGCATGGCCTTGGCGATCTCGCCGTACTTGCAGCCGTGGATGCGGTTGAGCAGGAAGATCTGTCGCGTACGTTCCGGCAAGGCGCGCAGGGCCTGCTCGATGCGGCGCAGATCGTGATCGACCTCCAGCGCCTGCTCTGGCGCCTGGGCCGAGAGCGCCTCGTCGCTGATCGACAGCCCTTCGGTGACCCGACCGCGACTGCCTTCGCTGCGCAGGTGGTCGATCGCCAGGTTGCCGGCGCAGCGCAACAGGTAGGTGTCGAGCGCCTCGACCTTGACCGCAGGCCGACGCCAGAAGCGCAGGAACAGTTCCTGGACCAGGTCCGAGGCCGTGGCACGACAGCCAACGCGCCGGCTGACCAGCGCCTCCATGCGCCCGCGCTGGGCCAGGAACACCTGCAGGAAGCGCGCCCGTCCACCGGCCTCGTCGAGGTCGGGCTCGCTCACGCGCCGAACACCGCCACGACAGGCGCCAACACCAGGCTCGCCGCCGCCAGGCTCAGCAGCAGGCGGGGTTGGTACGGCAGGCCGAATACCCAGAGGGTCAGCCCGGCCATCAACACGGCCGTCCACTCCACCAGCCCCAGCGCCCAGCCACGCAAGTGCACGGCCAGTATCGCCGACAGCACCAGCAGTAGCCAGCCGGCGATGCGCAAGGCACGCAACTGGGCCTGCCGCGGCTTGCGACCCAGCAGGTCGGTGAAGTGTTTTTCCATGGCCAGGCACAAGGCAGCCAGGCCGGCAAAGGTGAACAGGGCCAGGCTCAGCATCAACTCGCCTCCACGGTTTCGGTGCGGGCCTTGACCTTGGCCGAGCGCTTGGCGACTGGCTTGGGCGCGCGCAGCATCTTGCCGGCCGCCCAGCCGAGGAACAGCCCGGTGGCCAGGGCCGTGAGATCGAAGCCGGCCATCGCCCAGTCACCGGCGATCAGCGAATGGTCCAGGCCCTGACCGGTGGTCACGGCATTGAGCAGCGGCAACGCAGCGAACACCACGGCACCCAGCGCCAACTGCTCGCCCCAGGCGCGACGACCGGGGCGCAGCATGGCGTGAAGCAGCGACAGTGCCCAGACCATGAAGAACGCATTGACCTCCCAGTCGGCCCGCCCTTGCAGCCCGATCGGCAGCAGGCGATTAGCCCAGAAGAACGCCGCCACGCCCAGCAGCAGGCCGCTCATGCTGGCGATGTTGAGGACCTCGACCAGACGCAGCTCCGCAGGCATGCGCTCGCTCTTGGCATGCTTGAGCTGACGCTTGCCCAGCCACATCACAAGGCCAGTGCCGATCACCGCCGTGCCGCCGACACCGAAGATGAAGTACAACCAGCGCAGCCATGGCCCGGCGAAGTTGCCCATGTGCAGACCGACAAAGGTAAAGGAGGTCATCATCGCGGCGCTTTCCGGCGCACCTTGGGTAAGCAGTGCACCGGTAGCACCGTCGAAGGTCCAGTTGGCGCTGCGCTTGTACGCGACACTGTCGGCCGAGGCACGATTCAAGGTGACACGGGCATTCTGGTCGCCAGGATTCTGTACCTGAATGAAGCCCATGCGTGCGCCTGGCGCTTGCTCCTGGACCTTGGCGTACAGGCTCGACAGCGGGACCAGCGGCGCGGCCACCCCGGCCACCTTCGGCACCTCGTCACGGCCGAACAGGTCGTTGAAATAACCGTTGGAGCTGCCATAGCTGGCCATGATTCCGGCCGGCATGACCATGTACATGAAGATCACCAGGCTGCTGTAGCTGATCATCAGGTGGAAGGGCAGTACCAGCACGCCAATGGCGTTGTGGCCATCGAGCCATGAGCGCTGGCCCTTGCCGGGACGGAAGGTGAAGAACTCCTTGAAAATCTTCTTGTGGGTGATGATCCCGGTCACCAGCCCCAGCAGCATGATGAAGGCACAGAAGGTCGACAGCCAGCGCCCCCAGGGGTGGGGCATCTCCAACTGGAAATGGAAACGGTAGAAAAAGTCGCCGCCACGGCTGTCGCGGCCCTCGACCACCTCGCCGCTGGCCGCATCCAGCTCCTTGCTGGTGAAGCCGCGTCGGCCACCGGCGTTGGGATCGCGATAGCCGACACTCAGCGCCGCGTCGCGCTCGCTGGGCAGGCGGATGAACCAGGTGCTGGCATCGGCGGCGTTGGCTTGCAGGTAGCGCTGCGCCATCTCCAGGCTGGCCGCCGGATTCAGCGGATGGCTGTGGATTTCCGGTTTGGTCCAGTGGTTGATCTCTTCCTTGAAGTAGGCAAGCGTGCCGGTGAGGAAGATGGCGAACAACAGCCAGCCGAAGATCAGGCCGGTCCAGGTATGCAGCCAGGCCATGGCCTGGCGGAAGCCCTCTTTCATGGGTTCTTCATCCAGTAAGCCAGCCCGCCGATCGCGCCCAGCACCAGGCTCGGCAGCAATACGCCCAGCCAGGCGCGCAATGCGCTGCGGCAGGCGAAGCACCAGATGAAGGCGAGCAGGTAGAACACGAACGACAGCATCATCCCGGTCAGTGCCGCATCGACCTGGGCGCCGGGCATCAGCAGGCTGACACAGACGCTGGCCGCCGAGGCCAGCAGGTAGCCGCCCAACAACGCAGCCAGGCTGCGCGAGGTCACAGCCAGGCGGTAGCTCAGGGGCAGGCCGGCGGCTTTGCTTTTCATGGGGCGACGGTCCGGGGCAAGGTCAAGAGGGTGCAATAGTAATGATTTCAATTCTCATAAGCAAAGATTGGAGATGAGCTGCTGCGATCTCTGTTTAGCCGGGTTTGCCCCCGAATACCCCGCAGGCCGAACAGGATTGCTACACCCTGCCGCCCGGAATACAATGCGAACAATTCTTACTCCCACTCGCGTCATCGGACGCCGGAGTCACCTCGGTGTCCAGTGCCCTCTCCTCCACCGTCGAAGGCCTCTACCACGCTCACCACAACTGGCTGACCGGTTGGCTGCGCCGTCGCCTGGGCTGCCCGCAGAGCGCCGCCGACCTGGCCCAGGACACCTACGTGCGCTTGCTCCAGGCCCGCGAAGCGCCACAGTTGATCGAACCTCGGGCCTTTCTCGCCACCGTTGCCAAGCGCGTACTGTGCAACCATTTTCGCCGTCAGGAGCTGGAGCGCGCCTACCTCGAAGCCCTGGCCCAGGTGCCCGAACGCCTGGCACCCAGCGAGGAAGACAAGGCGCTGATCTTCGAAACCCTGCTCGAACTCGACCGCCTGCTCGATGACCTGCCGCCGCTGGTCAAGCGCGCCTTCCTGCTGGCCCAGGTCGATGGCCTGGGCCAAGCCGAGATCGGCCGTGAACTGGGTATCTCCCTGGCGACGGTCAAGCGCTACCTGCATAAGGCAGCCCTGCGCTGCTATTTCGCCCTGTGAGCACAGGCATCTCACCCCAGGTTGCCGAGCAGGCGGTGCACTGGCTGATCGAATCACAGGGGGCCGATTTCGACCCGGCCCAGCAGCAGGCACTCGAACACTGGTTGCAGGCTGACGGCGAACACCAGCGCGCCTGGGCGCACATCCAGCAGGTCAACCAGCGGCTGCGTGGCGCGACCTCGCCCGTGGTGCACGCCACCTTGCAGGCACCGCCCTCCCCGGCCCGGCGTCGCGCGCTCAAAGCGTTACTGCTGGCGGGCGTGGCCAGTGCCACCGGGCTCGGATTGCAATCACACAATCCGTTGCCAGGGCTGATGGCCGACTACCGCAGCCCCGTGGGCCAGCGCCGACGCCTGCCGCTGGACGACGGCAGCCTGTTGCGACTGAACACCCGCAGCGCCGCCGATGTGCGGTTCGATGGGCAGCAACGTTACGTGCGCCTGCTCGAGGGTGAGTTGTCGCTGGACGTCGCCCGCGATACCCGCCCGTTGGTGTTGCGCAGCGACGATGGCAGCCTGCACCTCGACAGCGGCCGCTTCAACGTGCGTCAGTTCGAGGGCTACAGCCTGGTCTCGGTGTTCAGCGGCATGGCTCGGCTACAGGGCCAGGTGTTGCTCGCCGGTCAGCAAGCCCGCCTGGCAGCGGGCCATTGGCAAGGCATCGGCGCGCTGGATCGCAACATCGGCGCCTGGGTCGATGGAATGCTGGTGGTCTCGCAGATGCGCCTGGGCGAGTTTCTCGCCGAGCTTTCACGCTATCGCCACGGGCAACTGGGCTGCAGCGAGCAGGTCGCCGGGCTGCGGATTTCCGGGTCGTACCCACTGGATGACAGTGAGCGGATCCTGGAGATGCTGGAAGTTGCCTTGCCGGTACGGGTGCGGCGATTCACCCGGTACTGGATCAAGGTCGAGGCGGTTTGAGCCAGTGCCGACAACTATTTTTCTTCCAACCTGAGCCATTTCGCTTCCCTCGCGTGACAGAGCAGGCAGAACCCTTCTTACAGGACCCGACCCCATGCCCCTGCGCCCCACGCCTCTCGCCATCGCCCTGCTGTTCGCCACCAGCCTGAACTTCGCCCAGGCTGGCGAACCGCGCGCCTACCACATCGCCCCCGGCACCCTGGAAGACGCTCTCAACCAATTTGGCCGTGAAAGCGGGGCGCTGATTTCGTTCGGGTCCAGCGTCACCCAAGGCTTGCGCAGCCCCGGGCTGGAAGGCCAGTACGACGTACAGCAAGGGCTGCAGGCATTGCTGCGTGGCAGCGGTCTGCAGGCACGCCAGGAGGCCGACAACGCCTATAGCCTGCAACCGCTTGCCGCCTCCAGCAGCGATGCGGTGATCGAGCTGGGTGCCTCTACCGTGGTGGGCGACTGGCTGGCCGAGGCGCGCCAGGACAACGTCTTCGAGCATCCCGGCGCACGTGACGTGATCCGCCGCGAGGAGTTCGAGCGCAGCGGTGCCAACAGCGCCCGTGAGGTGCTCAACCGCATCCCCGGCGTCAATGCCCCGGAAAACAACGGTACCGGCAGCCACGACCTGGCACTGAACTTCGGCATTCGCGGCCTCAACCCGCGCCTGGCCTCGCGCTCCACGGTGCTGATGGACGGCATCCCGGTGCCCTTCGCCCCCTATGGCCAGCCACAGCTGTCACTGGCCCCGCTGAGCCTGGGCAACATGGATGCAGTGGATGTGGTACGCGGCGGCGGCGCAGTGCGCTACGGCCCGCAGAACGTCGGCGGCATCGTCAACTTCGTCACCCGCGCCATCCCCGAGGAAGCGACCTTCAAGGCCGCCATGCAGAACCAGATCAGCCCCTCGTCCAGCCACGACGGTTTCAAGAACAGCGCCAACCTGCTGGTCGGCGGCACCAACGACAACGGCCTGGGCGACGCCCTGCTCTACTCCGGCACCCGCGGTGGCGACTGGCGCGAACACAGCGACACGCAGATCGACGACCTGATCCTCAAGGGCAAGTTGCAACTGGACGAGGCCAACAGCCTGCACGCCATGGCCCAGTACTACGAGGGCGAGGCCGACATGCCCGGCGGGCTGAGCAAGGCGGCGTTCGATGAAGATCCGTACCAGTCGACCCGTCTGAAGGACAAGTTCTGGGGCCGTCGCACCCTGGTCAACGTCGGCTACGACTACAAGCAGGACGATCGCCAGTTCAGCGTCAACAGCTTCTTCACCAAGACCCTGCGCAGCGGCTACCTAGACCAGGGCAGCTTCGTCTCGCTGTCGCCACGCGAATACTGGGTACGTGGCATCGAGACCCGCTTCTCGCAAGGTGTGGCACTGGGCGACAGCTGGCACGAACTGGGCGTGGGCTACCGCTACATCAACGAGGCCGGCCACGAACTGCGCTTCCGTGAACCGGTGACCGGCAACCTGCCGACCACCGCCAGCCGCAACGACCGCGACACCCGTGGCGCCACCGAAGCCCACGCGATCTACCTGGACGACCGCATCGACATCGGCCGCTGGACCATCACCCCCGGTATCCGCTACGAGATGATCGACTCCGAGCAAAGCAACAAGCTCAGCAATCAGCGTTACCAGGGCAGCTACAACACCGCATTGCCGGCACTGAATGTCATGTACCACCTGACCGACACCTGGAACCTCTACGCCAACACCGAGGGCTCGTTCGGCAGCGTGCAGTACAGCCAGATGCCCAACCGCGTCAGCAGCGGTGAAGTGAAGCCGGAAAAGGCGCGCACCTGGGAAGTCGGTACCCGCTACGACAGCGGCGACCTGCAGGCAGAGATCGGCGCCTTCCTGATCAACTTCGACAACCAGTACGAAAGCAACCAGACCAACGATTCGGTGATCGCCCGCGGCGAAACCCGCCACCAGGGTATCGAGACCAGCGTGCGCTACGCCCTCGACGGCCTGAGCCCGACGCTGGCCGGTTTCGATGTGCACGCCAGCTACGCCTTCGTCGACGCCACCATCCGCGAAGACGGCCCGAACAAGGGCAACCAGGTGCCGTTCTCCTCGCGCCACAAGGGCACGCTGGGGCTTGGTTACACCGAAGGACCATGGCAGTTGAACCTGGATGGCAGCTTCCAGAGCAGCCAGTACGCCGACAACGCCAACACCGCCAGCGAAAGCGCCGATGGCAGCACCGGACGGATTCCGGGCTACATGCTGGTCAGCACTCGCGCCGGGTATGACTTCGGGCCGCAGCTGTCGAACCTGAAGGTGGCGGTGGGGGTGAAGAACCTGTTCAACCGCGAGTACTACACCCGTTCGTTCGACGACAACAACAAGGGCAAGTACGTGGGCGAGCCGCGCACGCTGTATGTGCAGACTTCGGTCGCGTTCTGAGGATGGACACTTGGGAGCGGCCTTGTGCGCTACCAGCCCGTGCACGGTCCTCGGCATCGGTACGGTACCTGTAGGAGCGGGCTTGCCCGCGAAAAAGATACCGCGCTGTCTGGCACGGGCTGCGCCCGTATTCGCGGGACCAGCCCGCTCCCACAGGGGGATTGGGCTGGTCTGTAGATTTTGAACAAGACAGTCGCTCCTGCAGCAACAGTGTCAACCTTGCGAATTGCTACAAAAAATTTATCGAAAAAGGGACTTGAATTCGGCGTGCCAATCCCTGACCTTAGAGTCAAGAGGCGAAGCTTTCCCCAAGGGCCTCAAGGGCCTAGGCACGCCTCCACGCGAGCAAGCTGAATAAGGATTGAATCATGCAAATCCAGGTCAACAGCAGCAACCATATCGACAGCAGCAGCCGTCTGAACGAATGGGTCCGCAGTACGCTGGAAAGCACGCTGCAGCGCTACGAGGACGACCTCACCCGCATCGAGGTCCACTTGCGTGACGAGAATGGCGACAAGCCCGGCCCGCATGACAAACGCTGCCAAATGGAGGCTCGCCCCAAAGGTCATCAACCGATTTCCGTCAGCCATACCGCCACCTCGCTGGACCATGCGATCGACGGTGCGGCCAGCAAGCTGAACAACGCGCTGGAACATTTCTACGGCAAGCTGCGCAGCAAGCGCAGCGTGGTGCAGCACACTGAAGAAGAGTGATCGGTGACACACAGACGCCCGGTGCCTGGCACCGGGCGTTTTCGTTTCCAGGGTTTCAGGCCGGGGCAGGCCACAGAACTCATCATTTGATCAACGTCGCTGAACCATCTCCACGGTCTCCCGGTCAATCGGTGAACATTCTTTGCAGATGCCAGCCCATGACCAATCCCTTCGACCTCATCAGCGACGCCTTCGCCCCGTACTACCGGGTCAACCTGAGCATCGAGCGGCTCGACGGCAGCATCATGCTGACTCTCTCCAACGATACCGGCGTGGTCGCCAAGCGACTGATCAGCGCCGCCCAACGCAACGACCCTGTGCGCCTGCGCCGAGTGGTGGACAGCATTCGCCTGGGGCTGGCCATCGAACAAGGGGAAGATGCCCTGCAGGTGCTGGCGGCGATGACCGACAGCGCCGGACGCGATCGGGTCTGGCGGGGGGCTGGGATCGCTCGATAGACCAGTGTCGATCTCTTCGCTCCCACAGGGAAGGAGCGAAGAGGTCAACACACGCCTCATCACTGCGGAAAGACAACCTCCCGCACTTGCACCGCACGCGGGATCAAGCGGTTTGCAAAGAACAGATCGGCAATCCGCTGCTGGGTTTCGATCGCCGCGGCATCCAGCGGGCGAATCAGCAGGTCGCAGCGATGCTGGAACCACAACGTCAGCACTTCAGAGTGCGGGCGCCAGAGTGTCGACGCTGCCATTGAACAAGGCGCCCGCGCAGTAAGTATTCCCCATCACCCAGCCGTCCAGCTTGCCCAAGTCGCTGCCGGATGGATCAGACCTTGCCGTCATCCATATCCTTGCCGTTGGCATCGATCACCCGCGTCGACGGGTAGCGGTACGAGGCAAAACGTACCACCAGGATCGCGAAGGCCAGCAACAGGATGCCGCCACACACGTACAGCAAGCCCACGTCCGGCGCCTTGTGGTGCGAGACATCGCCGATCAGCAGGCGTGTCAGCGCGGTGATCGCCACGTACAGCAGGAAGCGGATCGGCATGTGGTTGGTCTTGAAGTAGATCCCCACCATGGCTCCCAGCTCGAGGTAGATGAACAGCAGCAGGATGTCATCGACGCTGATGCCCCCCTTCTCCAGCATCTCGATGAAGGTCGCCACGGCGGCATAGGCCGTGATCGCACCGATGCCGAACAGGGCCAGGTAATGGAACGACTCGACGAACAGATTTCCCAGAGCGTCGGCGGGCGCATGCAGGCCCTTGCGCAGCTTTTCTGGCCATTTGGATTTCACGATGCAGGATTCCTCGATACGACATGAAGGATGATGCGCCACCGATGTGACGCTTGTGACATGCAGTTAAAGGGCCAGGCCCTGTACTTGGAAGGCGACCGATTGCCGCAAGGCACCTATGGACTAGGCTCTGTCTGAAAAGTCTTGAGACGAAGGTCAGGCAAGGCGAAAACAGCCGAGGAACGGTCGGAGTCGCGCTCGACTTTACGGGTTGTAAATGAGCATTCCGAGGCTGTTTTCAACGCAGCATCACCGAGTATCAAGGCTTTTCAGGCAGAGCCTAAGCTTCGGCGCGTGCATCGGGGTAGATCATAACGCCACTATCCGATTGCCAAAGAATCCGCTATGCTCGACACTGTATAAAGATACAGTTGTCGTCCAACCCACATACACAAAAGGCACAGAGGTGATGAATGGCCGTCGAAGTGGTGTACCGCAGCAGCCGCGACCCGGAGCGCTTGTTCATGGATAAGGCCGAAGCAGACCGTCACGACAAGATGCTCGAGCTGGCCGAACGGCTGGCCGAAGTACTGCAAAAGGCCGTGCCGTCGCTGAGCGAGCAGCAAGTCGAAGAAGCGGGCATCTACATGGCCAAGAACCGCGACGTGTTCGCCCGGGCATTCAAGAGCCAGCCCGATGCGCTGGCTGAATTGCTCGAAGGCGAGGCAGCGGAATAAGGCACCTGCCGCAGCGTCTGCGACTCCTGTACATCGGGGCGTGGATGCTGGAGCCAGCGCTCGCTCAACCGTACAACAGCCGCTCCGCCAGCATCTGCGCCACACGCGCAGGCGAGCGCTTCTCGGCCTGGGCATGGGCGAATACCTCGGTCAGACGCGTAGGGATACGCGCCAGATGCGCGGTGATGGTGCTCAGGTCAGCGCCTCGGTGTGTCAACGCCACGTAGATCAGCCCACCGGCATTGATCACGTAGTCCGGGGCATACAGAATCCCGCGGCTCTCGAGCTGATCGGCCACCTGCAAGGTGGTCAGCTGATGATTGGCGGCGCCGGCCACCGCCGCGCAACGCAACTTCATCACGCTCTGGCCGTTGAGCACCGGCCCTACCCCACAGGGCGCGAAGATATCGCAGGGGGTGCTGATCAGCGCATCGTTGGTCACCGGATGTGCTCCGAACTGCTCCACCGCCAGCCTCACCCGCCCCGGGTCGAGGTCGCTGACCAGCAACTCTGCCCCTGCTGCATGCAACTGCTCGGCCAGTGCATAACCCACATTGCCCAGCCCTTGCACCGCCACGCGCAACCCTTCGAGATTGTCGCTACCCAGCCGTGCCATCGAGGTGGCGCGAATACCGGCGAACACGCCCATGGCCGCGTGCGGCGAGGGATCGCCCGAGGCGGTGGTGCTGGTGACATGAGGGGTGGACTGGGCGATGCAGTCCATGTCCAGCGTCGAGGTGCCGCTGTCCACGGCAGTGATGAAACGCCCTTGCAGGCTGTCGACGAAACGCCCGAATGCCTCGAACAGCGCCGCGCGGTTTTCCACATGGGGGTTGCGTACGATTACCGCCTTGCCACCGCCCAGCGCCAGCCCGGCCAGGGCAGCCTTGTAGCTCATGCCCTGGGCCAGGTGAATGGCATCGCTCATCGCACTTTCATCGTCGGCGTACGGCAGGTAGCGACAGCCCCCCATGGCTGGCCCCAGTTGCTCGCTATGAATCGCCACCACGGCTTTCAAGCCAGTGGCGGGGTCGTTCCACAGGTGCAGGGACTGGGTACGGGTGCTTTGCATGAGCGCGAACATCGACGGGCTCCCCACAAGGTGCTCACATCAGTATAGGCAGCCGGCGACTGTCCAGGGCCTGGGCGGACCACTGGACGAATCGGTGCGCCGGGGCTAAAAATCTAGTGTGTGTGGAGAAGTCCGATGAACCCACGTAAAGCCTGCCTGGCCTGTCTCGACCGCATTCCGGTCGCCCTGTTGGAAGCCACCCTCTGGATCGCCGCCGAGCATGATCGCGAGGTCGATCCCGCCGCCTGTCTTGCGCAACTGCACGACCTGCATCGGGAAATCAACGCGCGCCTGCCAATGCTGCCCGTCGGCGAGCTCGCCCAGCCACTGCTGCGTCAACTCAACGCCCTGGGTTTCCAGCAGGACGAATACCACCCGCTACGTCCGCAAGCGGCGCTGATGGACAAGGTGCTGCAGCGCCGTCGAGGCCAGCCGCTGCTGCTGGCGATCCTCGCACTGGAAATGGCCCAGCGCCTGTCGATCCCACTGGAGGGGGTGAACTTCCCTGGCCACTTCCTGTTGCGCGTACCGGGCGCCGATCACCTGCTCGACCCCTGCGGCGGTCGACGCCTGTACCCCGCGGATTGCCGCGAACTGCTCAACCGCCAATACGGCCCGCACATGACCCTGACCGCTGAACACCTGCACAGCGCCAGCCCGATGCAGATGCTGCAGCGCCTGTCGCGCAACCTGCGCCAACTGCACAGCAGCAACGACAACGACCTGGCTGCGCTGATCGACGCAGAACGGGTGATGCAACTGGGGCCAGTGCAAGTCTCCGACTACCTGGCCCGCGCCACCCTCTACCAGCACCTGGACTGCCCCCAGGCCGAACGCTTCGACCTGGAGCACGCACTGCTGTTGAGCGACGATCCGGTGCAACGCCTCAAGCTGGGCGAGCGCCTCGCCCAATTGCCTTCGACAAACCGTTCAATCCACTAGCGCATCGACCTTGGCCGCCTGCGCATCGGCCTGCTTGCCCGGCGCACGCACCTGGCTGATCAGCAGCGCCGCGATCACTGCCGGAATCGCACAGAAGAAGAAAATCCACTCCACCGGCATGTGCATGGCCAGCAGCAGGCTGCCGAACAACGGCCCGAGGATCGAACCGAAGCGCCCGACGCCCAGCGCCCAGCCGGCGCCGGTCGCACGAACCTGAGCCGGGTAGAAGTTGCTCACGAAGGCATTGAGTGTCAGTTGTCCGCCGATGATGCAGAAACCAGCAGCGAACACGCTCGGCACCAGCCAGCGCGGATCTGCGTGGTTCAACCCGACCAGCACGCTGAAGACCGCAGCGCCCACCAGGACCGCCGCCAGTAACCTGGCCTTGTTGGCCATGCGATCGGCGCACCAGGCCAGGCAGATCGCGCCGAAGGTCCCGGCAAACAGGAACAGCGAAGTCACCAGGTTGGCTTGCTTGAGCGCCAGCCCGCTCTCCAGCAACAGCGACGGCAGCCAGCTGATCATGAAATACAGCAGGATCAGGCTGACGAAGAAGGTACCCCAGATGAGCAGCGTCGGCCGGGCGAAGCCATCGCGGAACAAGCCCAATACGGTCAGTTTGTCTGCCGCCGGCGCATCCACCGCAAGCTGTGCCGCAGGCACTTGCCAGCCGGGTAGCACGCGCGCTGCCAGGCGTTGCAGACGGGCGTAGGGAGGTGCATCGCGCAACAGCCGGGGCAAGGACTCGGGCAGGAACATCACCAGGAAGGGGAACAACAGCAGCGGCGCCACGCCACCGGCCAGAAACACCGCCTCCCAACCGAACCTGTCGATGAAGCCTGCCGCGACGAAGCCACCCGCCGCGCCGCCGAGGGAGAATCCGCAGGCCGCGAGGGTCACCATCAAGGTGCGCAGGCGCGGCGGCGCATAGTCGGCCATCAGCGCCATCGCGCTGGGCATCGCCCCGCCCATGCCGATACCGCATAAAAAGCGCGCCAGCATCAGGCTGTTCAACGAGGTGGAAAACACCATCAGCAGGGTCAGGCTCGCGTACAGCAGCACGCACCACAGCAGCACCCTGCGCACGCCGAAGCGATCGGCCAGTGGGGTGACGGCGAGCGAGCCCAGTGTCAGCCCCAGCAGGTTGGCGCTGAACACCGGTCCGAACGCCGCCTTCTCCAGGCCCCAGTCCTGGGCCAGGGCCGGAATCACGTAGCCCAGCACCTGGGCGTCATAGCCGTCGGTCACCAACAACAGGATCAACAGCGCCAGCAAGCGCCATTGGTAGGAGGACACAGGGCGCCCATCGAGGGCCGCGCGAAAGCTGGCTATCTGGTTGTGCATCGCAAGGTACCGGGTTGTTTTTGTTGTGGGGTGCGAAGCAGCGTCGGCGCTGTGGGAACGGGATTGCCCGCACAAAGACCGACGCCGTGCTCAGGGCGTATCCGGCTGGTTCGCCGGGTGCGCCTTGACGAAGGCTGGATGCTGCCCAGCCAGGGCGGCGACCCGACGAATACGCGGGTAGCCCTCCAGATCCACATTGAACCGTTCGGCCGCGTACAACTGCGGCATCAAGTACACATCCGCCAGCCCCGGCGTATCGCCAAAGCAGAAACCCTGGTCGCCGATCAGTTGCTCGACTGCCGCCAGCCCCTGGCCAATCCAGTGGGCGATCCACTGGTTGACTTGGGTTTCATCGTGCCCGAGCTGACGCAACTGGTTGAGCACGCTGACGTTGTGCAGTGGATGCACGTCGCAACCGATGATCGCCGCGACCCCACGCACCTGTGCCCGAGCGTCCTCGCCCTGGGGCAAAAGCGGCGTATCGGGGAAGCGCTCTTCGAGGTACTCGATGATCGCCGGCGACTGCACCAGCAATTCGCCGCTGTCCGTGCGCAGCGCGGGCACCCGCCCCTGGGGGTTGAGCGCCAGGTAGTCCGCAGCACGGTGCTCGCCCTTGAGCAGGTTGACCGGCCGGGCCTGATAATCCAGGCCCTTGAGCGCCAAGGCGATGCGCACCCGGTAAGAGGAGGTGGAACGGAAGTAGGTGAACAGCTCCATCGCCCTGCCCTCTCAGTTGGCCCCGACCACCGTGCCACGGCATTCGCCGAAACCGATGCTGGCAACGCCATCGCGCACGCAACGCGCACGCAGGATGATTTCGTCGCCGTCCTCGAGGAACTTGCGCACCTCACCACTGGCCAGTTGTACCGGTTGCTTGCCGCCTTCGGTGATCTCCAACAGGCTGCCGAACGAACCCGGCACAGCCCCGGACAGCGTGCCCGAGCCGAACAGGTCACCGGCTTGCAACTGGCATCCGTTGACACTGTGGTGCGCCACCATCTGTGCCACGGTCCAGTACATGCTGCGGGTGTTGCTCAGGGTGAGGCGGTGCGCCGGCAGGCCCTCGTCACGCATGCGCTCGGTCAGCAACAGCACTTCCAGTTCGATGTCGAAGGCGCCGGCGGCCTGGTCACGTTTGTCGAGCAGGTAAGACAAGGGCTGCGGATCGCCTTCCGGGCGTGCGGGTTGCGCACAGCGGAACGGCTCCAGCGCCTCGGCGGTCACCACCCACGGCGAGACGCTGGTGATGAAGCTCTTGGACAGGAACGGCCCCAGCGGCTGGTACTCCCAGGCCTGGATATCACGCGCGGACCAGTCGTTGAGCAGGCAGAAGCCGGCCACGTGCTCGGCTGCATCACCGATTGCGATCGGCTGCCCCATTTCATTGCCCTGACCGATCCAGATACCCAGCTCGAGCTCGTAGTCCAGCCGCGCACACGGGCCGAAACTCGGCTCGGTCTGCCCGGCCGGGAGCGTCTGGCCCTTGGGACGGCGCACGTCGGTGCCGGAGGGGCGCAAGGTCGAGGCGCGGCCGTGGTAGCCGATCGGCACGTGCTTGTAGTTGGGCAGCAGCGGATTGTCTGGGCGGAACAGCTTGCCGACATTCTTGGCGTGCTCGATACCGACGTAGAAGTCCGTGTAGTCACCGACCCGGGCCGGCATGTGCAGGGTGCATTCGCCAGCCGGATGCAACGCCGCTTGCAACACGGCCCGATGCTCGCTGTGCTCGCCGAGCAGAACCTGCAAGCGCTCGCGCAGGGCCACACGGGCTGGGCGGCCGAGGGCGAAGAAGGCGTTCAGGGCGCCGCCGCGGGTCGCCTCGACAGCAGCCTTGGCCGCCCCCTCGAACACACCGGCGGCGAGTGCGGCCTCCAGGTCGAGGATGGCGTCGCCGATGGCCACGCCGCAGCGTGGTGCCTGGCCCGAACGACTGAAGATGCCCAGCGGCAGGTTCTGCAGCGGGAAGTCGCGGTGCCCGTTGGCGTGTTCGACCCAGCTACGGGCAATGGCGGTCTGGTTCATCGGTCATCTCCGGTTCGGATTGAAGGTGCTCGGCAGCGTTGCCCAGCAACTGTCGTAGTCGGCCTGCAGTTGCGGGCTCTCGAGGGCCTGCTGGCTCGGACGCAGCACCTGGCTGGTCTCGAACATGAAGGCCATGGTGTGGTCGATCTTGTGCGGCGCCAGCTCGGCGGCGATCGCCTTGTCGCAGGTTTCGGCGTCTGGCCCGTGGGCGCTCATCACCCCATGCAGCGACGCGCCACCCGGCAGGAAGCCCTCGGCCTTGGCATCGTACGCGCCGTCGATCAGGCCCATGAACTCGTTCATCAAGTTGCGGTGGAACCACGGGGGACGGAAGGTGTTCTCGGCCACCATCCAACGCGGCGGGAAGATCACGAAGTCCATGTTGGCCAGGCCGTGCACGCTGGTGGGCGAGGTCAGCACGGTGAAGATCGAGGGGTCCGGATGGTCGAAGCTGACCGTGCCGAGGGTGTTGAAGCGGCGCAGGTCGTACTTGTACGGCACATTGCTGCCGTGCCAGGCCACCACGTCCAGCGGCGAATGCTGCAGTTGGCAGGCCCAGTGCTCGCCAAGGAACTTCTGCACCAACTGCACCGGGCCTTGGGTTTCTTCGTAGTGCGCGACCGGGGTGAGGAAATCGCGTGGGTTGGCCAGGCCATTGCTGCCGATCGGGCCCAGGTCAGGGAGGCGTAGCGGCGCGCCGTGGTTCTCGGCGATGTAGCCGCGTGCCTGGCCATCAGGCAGCTCGACGCGGAACTTCATGCCGCGCGGAATCACCGCGATCTCCAGCGGCCCGACCTGCAGCACGCCCAGTTCGGTGGCAATGCGCAGTCGCCCCTGCTGTGGCACCAGCAGCAACTCGCCGTCGGCATTGAAGAACACCCGCTCCATGGAGCGATTGGCGCCGTAGATATAGATGCTCACCCCGGCCGGTTTGTCAGCGGCCGCATTGGCCACCATGGGCAACCAGCCCTCGATGAAGTCGGTCGGTTCGGATGGGATTGGTTGCGGGTTCCAGCGCAGGCGATTGGGGTTCGCCGCAGCGAGCGGGCCGGCCAGGGGCTGACGCGCCAGGCGCTCGAAGCGCGGGTGCAGCGCAGAGGGGCGGATACGGTACAGCCAGGTGCGCCTCAGTTCGCTGCGCGCCATGGTGAAGGCGGTACCCGACAGCAACTCGGCGTACAGCCCATAGGGTGCTTTCTGTGGAGAGTTCTGCCCGACCGGCAGCGCACCGGGCAAGGCTTCACTGGCGAATTCGTTGCCGAAGCCGCTCAGGTAGCTGAGTTCAGGGGAGGTGTCGCGGGTCATCGGGGCCTCCAGGCTCGGTGGAGCCATTGACGGCAGAGAGCTGCAGCCCCGAATCGGCGGGTGGACCGACCACAGCCAGGGGACACACAGCACATCTGAATTTATATTTATCGTAATCCGATTACGAATAACGTAATTTGCTCGGCAAGAGGCGTCAAGCTATAAAGTCGGCCAGAATGAATCCCGGAAGCGTCTTACGATGTCCAGAGACAAAACTGCAGCTGACAACAGCAAACAGAAGGTCCGTTCCGCTGAAGTCGGCACCGACATCCTCAAGGCGCTGGCCGAACTGTCGCCCTCCACCTCGCTGTCGCGCCTGGCCGAACATGTGCAGATGCCCGCCAGCAAGGTCCATCGCTACCTGCAGGCCTTGATCGCCAGCGGTTTCGCCGAGCAGGATGCGGCGACCAATCACTACGGGCTCGGGCGCGAAGCCTTGCGCGTGGGGATGGCGGCGCTGGGCAGCATCGATGTGCTGAAGGTCGCGGCCCTGCCGCTGTCGCAACTGCGCGACGCGCTCAACGAGAGCTGCTTCATCGCCGTGTGGGGTAACCAGGGCGCAACCGTGGTGAACATCGAGCCTGCGGTGCGCGCCGTGACGGTGGTGACCCAGATCGGCTCGGTGCTGCCACTGCTGAGTTCATCCACCGGGCTGGTATTCGCCGCTCACCTGCCAGAGCGGGAAACCATCGAGTTGCGCGACCGCGAACTGGCCGCACGGGGGCAACAGGTCGAGCACTACGTGGACCTGTTCACGCAGATCCGCACACGCGGCCTGCACCATGTTCACGGTTTGCTGATGCCGGGGGTGGATGCGTTGTCGGCGCCGGTGTTCAACGCCATGGGCCAGATTGCAGCGGTGATGACGGTCGTTGGCCCGACGTCGATCTTCCATGCCGATGAAGATGGCCCGGCCGCCCGGCAATTGCTGAGCGCGGCGCGCACCGTCAGTTGGCGGATGGGCTACGAAGCCTGAGATGGACCGGGGTTTCAGGGCCCTGCACTGTCGTGATGCGGCCTGACTGTTTTTGGCGCACTTTTACCCGAAACGTAAAGGTGAATGTCACCCAGGGCTATTTTTCCCGTGGGATCAGCGGCTTATTCTGTTTTCACTGGCTGGCGCGAAAGGCACTCCCCCGTCGTTCGGGCCGCCACGTGTGAACGACGTTGATTTTGAAGCTCCTTGATCTGACGTCTCGATTGGCCGCTGCCGATGCAGCGGCCTTTTTTTTGCGCTCGAAACCCACTATCCCAGCGGATGCTTCTGCAGATTCGCCATCATCTGCTGCAAGGCCTGCAACGTATCCTGCGGATGAGTCGCCCCCTCGAAGTCGCCGATCTGCGCCCAATGCTCGGCCACCTGTTCCGGCGTGAACCCGCCATTGGGGTCGAATCCGACGCCAAGGCTTCGCTCCCATCGGACCTTGCCGACCCAGCCACCGCCCACTTCATACAACTGCCCCGTGTCCTGGCACTGCTCGCTGCCCAGGTACACCACCACCGGGCTGATCAGCTCAGGCTTGAGACGTTCGAACACCTGCGGCGGGATCAGGCCTTCTGTCATGCGCGTGCCCCCTGTGGGCGCGATGGCGTTGACCAGAATCCCATGCTTGCGGCCTTCGATGGCCAGGGTGCGGGTCAGCCCATAGAGGCCAAGCTTGGCCATGCCATAGTTGGCCTGGCCGAAATTGCCGTAGATGCCGGACGTGGAGGCGGTGAAGATCACCCGTCCCCAGTTCTGCTCGCGCAGGTGCGACCAGGCGGCGCGGGTCACCTTGTAGGCCCCTTCGACATGGACCCGGTAGACCTGGTCCCAATCGGCGTCCTCCATCTTGTGGAAGGTCTTGTCGCGCAGGATGCCGGCGTTGTTCACCAGCACATCGACCCGCCCGAAACTGTCCAGCGCCTGCTCGACGATACGCGCACCCTCGGCCACCGAATCATGGTTGGCCACCGCGGTACCGCCTGCGGTGCGGATCTCCTCCACCACCCGGTCGGCTGCCGATGCGCTGGCGCCTTCGCCATGGGTCGAGCCGCCCAGGTCGTTGACCACCACACGTGCACCACGCGCCGCGAACAGCAGCGCGTGGGCCCGACCCAGGCCACCGCCGGCCCCCGTGACGATCACTACGCGGTCTTGCAGATTTACCGGCTCGCTCATGCTCAAGGCTCCAGGCAAGAATTGGGACACCTGGAGTGTCCGCCAGCCATCGGCAGCGGACAATCAAGCGCAGTGACGCTGAATGGCAGGCGATAACACAAGGCGATGATCGCTGCGCTCAGGACCAGGCAACCCGCTGCGGTATATAGCTCAGCGGCTGCTCGCGAAACGCCAGGTAATGACGCAGCACCTGCACCGGCGCTTCGGTGTGCGGATAGTGGCCGATCCCCTGCAACACCACGGTATCGGGGTCAGGCACCAGTTGCCGGTAGCGCTCGACCATGTGCGCCCCCGACAGCGGATCGACCGCGCCATTGATCAGGCGCAACGGCACGCCCTCCGCCTGCAGCGCACCGATCCAGCGTTGTCGCTGTGCCTGACGCTCCGGCACATAGGCCATCAACTTGTGCAGGATGCGCGTCCCGCGGTTGGACACCATCAGGCTCCAGCAATCGTCCAGCGCGCTTTCGCTGGGGTGGGTGCAAGGGCCGTAGACCTGGCTGACATTGCGCACCAGATCATCCCGCCCGAACGAACGCGCCACCAGCCAGCCCAGCGGGCTGAGCAGCAGCTTCTGCACCAGCAGCAACGGACACAGCTCGGGGAACAGCGCGCTGTTGAGAAACGCACAACTGGCGATGTCGGCACGCCCTTCGTGATGGCGCGCGAGCAACTCCTGGGCAACGCTGCCACCGTAGTCGTGGGCCAGCAGGTGCACCGGCTGTTCGATTCTCAGGTGGTCTAGCAGCGCCTGCTGCAGATCGGCCTGCTCCATCAGGCTGTACTCGTGGTCCGCGGGCTTGGCCGAGTCGCCGAAGCCGAGCATGTCGCAGGCCACCACGCGAAAGCGCTGCGCCAAGGGTGCCCACAGGTAGTGCCAGTCCCAGCTGGCGGTAGGGAAGCCATGTAACAGTAGCAAGGGCTCTCCTTGCCCTGCTGTCCAGTAACGGATGCTCTGGCCCCGGAAGGAAAAACTCTGTCCCCGGGTACGCCAGACGCACAATGGAATTTCGGCCAAAGGCATCGGAATCGTCCCGCTGATCAGGTGTTGACGGTATAGGGCAAGGCTGCGCTCATTGCATGTCACCTCGGCACTTGCATGTGCTCTCTATGTCGAGGCTGAGTCTAGTCAGCGCCTTGAATGGCGGAACTTACCTTGGCAGCCAGCTTGATGACCGTGCAGGACACTGGCACGAACGGTCATAGCAGGCAGGCGAGCAATGGCGCGGCGAACAGGTTGAGCAGGCCGGTCAGCACCATCACCAGCCCCGCCACCGAGCCCTCCTCCCCGCCCACTTCATGGGCGCGGCTGACCCCGGCGCCATGGGCACCGACTCCAAACAGTGCGCCGCGCGCCAGTGACGTACGCAGCGGCAACACCCGCAACAGCAGGCCGCCGAACACAGCCCCCAGCACACCGGTGAACATCACGAACACCGCGGTCAGCTCGGGCACACCGCCCAGGTCGTGGGCCAGCGGCATGGCGAACGGCGTGGTGATCGAGCGCGGCACCAGTGACAGGCTGACCGACTCATCCAGCGCCAGCAGATGCGCCAACCCCCAGGAACTGGAGATCGACGCCAGGCTGCCCGCCAGCATCCCCAGCAATAGCGCCGGCCAATGTCGCGCCAGCATCGCCCGCTGTTGCCAGATCGGCACGGCGAAGGCCACGGTCACCGGCCCCAGCACACCGATCAGCCAATGGGTGTTGCGGGCATACTCGGCGTAGGCGGTGTGCAGCGGAACCGCCACCGCCAGCAGCAGCGCCGGGACCAGCACCAGCGGCGACAACAGGTAACGACCAGTGCGCCCATACAACCAGCGGCTGAACAGATAGGCCGCCACCGTCAGCGCAAGCCAGAACAGCGACATCGGTTCAAGCTTCATGGCGCAGGCTCCACCGGCAGACCAGTTCGACCGTGAGCGCCGTGACCACCATCACCACCAGGGTGCTCAAGGCGATCACCAGCAGGATGCGCCACCCCTCGCTGCGCATCAGGCTGCCGTAGTCGAGCAGGCTCATCAGCGCCGGGATGAAGAACAGCAGCATCTGCGCCATCAACCAACCGGCGCCACGTTGCAACGTGCCCGGTTTCACGGCTCCCACGGCAAACAGCACCAGCAACAGTGCCATGCCCATGACCCCGGCCGGGATCGGCCAGTCAAGCCAGGCGACGAGTTGGCCGCCAACCAGATACAGCACAAACAGCACGCACAGCTCGGCGAGCAGGCGGGGCAAGGCATTCGATACGATGGCTTTCATGATGGGTTTCCTCGGGATGGGCCCATTTTAAAAAGCTGCTGCCAAGGCCAAAAGCGAATTGTTAGACTGCCATCCATTCCAATCTGGAATTCAGTCAATGGAATTCAAGCAACTGCGCAGCTTCATCGAAGTGGTGCATCGAGGGGGATTCACCCAGGCCGCACACACGCTGCACATCAGCCAGTCGGCGGTGAGCAAGCAAGTGGCCCAGCTCGAGGAAGACCTCGGCCAACCCCTGCTCGAGCGCCAGGGCTCGCAACTGCATCTCACCGCCGCCGGACGCATCGTGCTCGAACGCGGCGAGGCCCTGCTGCGCCAGCGCCATGAGTTGCTGACCGAACTCGACGACCTGAGCCAGATGGCCCGCGGCGAACTGCGCCTGGGTTTGCCGGTGGTCGGCGGCGAGGCCCTGTTCGCCAGCCTGTTCGCCGAATACCGGCGGCGCTATCCGAACATCACCGTGCACCTGGTCGAAGGCGGCAGCCGGATCGTCGAACAGGGGGTCAGGAGTGGCGAGCTCGAATTGGGTGGCAGCGTCACCCCGAGCGACCCGGCCTTCGACTATCAACCCTTCTGCAACGAACCGCTCGATGCATTGCTCCCAGACAACCACCCCTTGGCCGGACGCGACGGAGTGACCCTGCGCCAGCTGGCCGATACGCCGTTCCTGCTGTACCACCGCAGCTTCATGCTCAACGACAAACTGCTCAGCGCCTGCGAGCAGGCGGGCTTCACCCCGAAGGAAGGTGGGCGCAGCGGCCAGGCGGATTTCCTCACCGCGCTGGTGGCCGCAGGACAAGGCGTGGTACTGCTGCCCAGCGTGGTGGCACGTGGACTGGAGCGTGATGGGGTGGTGAGAGTGCCGCTGGTGGAGCCTGGCCACCTGCGCTGGGATATCGCATTCATCTGGCGGCGCGGGGCGTACCTGTCGCGGGCGGCGCAGGCGTGGCTGGCGTTGGTGCAGGAGCGCAAAGGAGGGTGAGCGGCGAATCGCCACTCACTCTCCCTGGAAGAAACCTTGCTCGCAAGAAGATCGCGCCCCGCGGCTTACGCCTTGAGCAGCTGCGCCAGCTCTGCCAGCCAGGGCTCTGCGTCCGTTTCCGGGGTCACGGTCTCGCTGGCATCCAGTCGCAGCATCGGCTGCACTTCCCGCACGCCGAGCTCGGCAAACAGCTCGCGCATCTGCTCGCCCCCGCAGCAGTAGGTGTCGCCATAGCTCGAATCGCCCAGGGCCAGCACCGCGCCCGGCAAACCGCGCCACTCGCCCGGCAGTACATCGCGAATCGTGCTGTACAGCGGCATGAGGTTGTCGGGCAGCTCACCCATCCCGGTAGTCGAGGTCACCGCCAGCAGCGCCTGCGGCGCAAAACCGCGCAGATCCTCAAGGGTGGCGCGCGCCGCATGCCAGGCGTCGAACCCGGCAGCCTTGAGCAAGGATTCGGCATGACGGGCGACTTCTTCGGCGGTGCCATAGACCGAGCCTGAAATAATGGCGACTTTCATCAGGAGAGGATTCCGAAACTGAGTGAAAACGTAGGATACTACCATTCGACAGTGGCAAAAGGCCGCTCCACTTGACTCCCATGGCCAGGAACATGATCAACGCGCAACTGCTACACGCCATGATCGACGCGTCGAACGACGGCATCGTGGTCGCCGAACAGGAAGGTGACGACACCATCCTGATCTACGTGAACGCAGGCTTCGAACGCCTCACCGGATACGCGCGCGACGAGATCCTCTACCAGGATTGCCGCTTCCTCCAGGGCGACGATCGCGACCAACTGGGCCGCGCCCGCATCCGCAAGGCCCTGGCCGAAGGTCGGCCGTGTCGCGAGGTACTGCGCAACTACCGCAAGGACGGCAGTGCGTTCTGGAACGAACTGTCGATCACCCCGGTGTACAACGAGGCTGATCAACGCACCTATTTCATCGGCATCCAGAAGGATGTCAGCCGTCAGGTCGAACTCGAACGCGAGCTGGCCGACGCACACACCCGACTGGGCGGGCAACCATCCGTCCAATGACCTGAACCAAACGCCCCGGGCACAGTCCATGGCAATGAAGAACCCACCGACGACGCCCGACCCGAGTCCGATCATGCAAGCAGACGCCCTCCTTACTCAGGATGAGCTGGATTTCATTCAGGACATGCAGCACACGCCCCAGTTGAACCTGGCCGACCCCACCTCGAGCCTGCTGGTCAATGGCGACCGTCGTCTGCAGCAATTGCTCACCCGCCTGGTGGCCAACGAGCAGGTCACCCTGCAGGCGCAATTCAACAACCAGCAGATCAGCATTCCCCTGCAACTGGTAGAAGACGAGTTCCACGCCCTGCACCTGCAACTGGGCTCACCGGAAATCTATGAAGACGGCCCGATGCTGCGGCCCTGGCGCCTGTCGCTGGACCAGCCGGCCGCACTGGTCGACGCCCGCGGCACGCAGAGCGAGCTGCGGGTGCGCGATATCTCGTTCAAAGGGGTACTGCTGCAAGTGAACGGCGAGGCCCAGGCGCCCAGCCACTTCGAGCTGTTCTTCGCCCCACCGGGCATCGAGCCGATCGGGCTGCACGGCACGCTGCGCCGCCGCATCGGTCCGGACCTGGCGGCCTACGACCTCAGCCACAGCCCAGACGACGAAATCGACCGCCTGCGTGAGTACATTCTCCAGGCCCACCGCAAGGCGCACCCAGAGTTGCACGCTCAGGTATCGATCTGACCCGCGAGGAACTGGCGCAACCGCTGTTTCATCAACACCGCGTGGGCGCCCAGGCAGCCCACCGGCCCGCCCTCTAGATTGTCCTGAGCCATTTCGGCGGTCTCGCCTGCCAGCAACAGCGGGCAGTTCACCCGCTGCGCCAGGCGTGCCAGGCGCTTGTCCAGGTCATTGGCCGGGCGATGGTTGTCGAACAGCACCAGTGCATCCGGCGCCAACCGCTCGCAGACCAACGCCAGCTCTTCGACAGGCTGCCCCGGTGCCAGCACCGTGACCGCCACCTCGTCACTGCCCAGCAGCAGCCCCGCCACCAGCAACTCGAGCTCCTGGCCTTGTGCCGACAACGGTGACAGCAGTATCCGGCGGCTCCTGGGCTCACGTGCCAGTTGCAGGCGCAACAGCACCCGCGCGCGCAGGAACTGGTCGAGGAACAACCACTCGCTGGCCTGCCCATACCCCGCCTGGCTGGCGCGCAGGGCCTGCCATACCGGCATGAACACCTCACCGAAGACCTGCTCCAGCGCATGGCTGGCAAACACCTGCTCGAACAACCGCCCCAACTGCGCGGCATCGAACTGGCGCACGGCCTCGCGCACCTGGGCATGCCAGCGTGAGCGGTCGCCAACCGTGCTTCCGGCCCAGGCACCCTCCGCCGGCCCCTGGCTACGCGCCAGGATACTGCCGACCTTGCTCACCGCGACGCCACGGCGCAGCCAGCCCAGGATACTGTCGATGGCGTCGATGTCGGCCTGCGAATACAGACGATGGCCACTCTCGGTGCGGGTCGGCTGGATCAGCCCATAGCGGCGCTCCCAGGCACGCAGAGTCACCGGGTTGACGCCAGTCAGGCGCGACACTTCGCGGATCGGAAACAGCTCCTGATGCACCAGCCCATGTGCGATCAGGGCACTCGCTTGTGGCTCTTTCATGAGCGTGACAACTCTGTCTCGTAGATATGTGACGGCCATTCTACGCCGGTATCGGCAAGGGGTCAGCGCAACCTTGCGGTCACAACACTGACCGGTCACGAAATATACGCGATAATCCGCGCCCGATTCTTGCATCCACGCCTGCGTCGCCCACCACCCCGGGCACAGGCCAAGGGGCCGGCTACCCGCCAGCCCCGTCGTAAGGAGATACACGATGTCTACCGCACCCGTCACCCTGATGGTGTCGCGCCGCGCCGCCAATGGACGCTACCAGGACCTGCTGGCCTGGCTCCATGAAGGCGAGCAACTGGCCACCGACTTCCCCGGCTACCTAGGCTCGGGCATCCTCGCGCCGCCCGCTGACAGCGATGCCTTCCAGATCATCTTTCGCTTCAACGACGAACCGACCCTGCACGCCTGGGAACATTCCGCCTCGCGACGCGCCTGGCTGCAGCGTGGCGATGGCCTGTTCGAGCGCCCCGAAGAGCGGCGCTTCAGCGGCATCGATGCCTGGTTCGGCACCGAAACGGTGCATAAACCGCCGCGCTGGAAGCAGGCTACCGCCATCTGGCTGGCGTTCTTCCCGGTGTCGCTGCTGTTCAACCTGTTGTTCGGCCACTGGCTGGCAGCGCTGGACCTGCTGCCCCGGGTACTGCTGAGCACCCTGGTGCTGACGCCGCTGATGGTTTACCTGTTTATTCCGTTGTCCACCCGCCTGCTGGCCGGCTGGCTCAATCCCCCGGCACGCCCGGCGTCACGGCGCCGCGAAGGGTTGCGCAGCCGCTGAGGAGCGGGCTCGCAAGCCCGCGCAGTTCGGGTATGCTGGGGCACGAACGAACAGACGAACAGACTGCCCCGAACATGAACAGCCCTATCCTCATCACCGGAGCCAGCCAGCGCGTCGGGCTGGCCCTGGCCCTGGCGCTGGCCAAGGCCGGCCATCAGGTGGTCAGCGCCAGCCGCAGCCTTCATGCGCAGGCCGCACACCCGAACATCATCCAGTTCCAGGCCGACCTCACCCGCGAGGCCGACCGCCTGGCGCTGATCGAACACCTGCAGCACAACTATGATGGCCTGCGCGCGATCATCCACAACGCCTCGCTGTGGCTGGACGACGACCTGCAGAGCCTCGACACCATGTTCCGCCTGCACGTCGAGGCGCCCTACCACCTCAACCTGGCGCTGGGCGAACACCTGGCCAAGGTCGAGAAGGCCGACATCATCCACATCTGCGACGAAACCTCCTCGCGCGGCAGCAAGAGCCATATCGGCTATGCCGCAACCAAGGCCGCGCTGCAGAACATGGTGCTGTCGTTCGCCGAAAAGTACGCGCCCAAGGTACGCGTCAACGGTATCCTGCCGGGCCTGCTGATCCTGAAGGAAGGCGGCGACGAACAGTACCGCCGGCAGACCCTGAAAAAGGCCCTGCTGGAATTCGAGCCGGGTGCGCAGCCGCTGATCGAGGCGGTGATGTTCCTGCTGCAAAGCCAGTACAGCACCGGCAGCCAGGTGGTCATCAACGGTGGCCGCCATCTGAAGAACCGCATGACCTGAGGTAAGCCCCATGACTGAGCAACAACAGCTCGAACTCGAAGCCGCCGCATTCCGGCGCCTGGTCGATCACCTGCAAAAGCGTACCGACGTGCAGAACATCGACCTGATGAACCTCTCCGGCTTCTGCCGCAACTGCCTGTCCAAGTGGTACAAGGCCGCCGCTGACGAGCGCCAGGTCGAGCTGAGCCTGGACGACGCCCGCGAAGCGGTGTACGGCATGCCCTACGCCGAGTGGAAAGCCCAATACCAGAAAGAAGCCAGCGCCGAGCAGCAAGCGGCGTTCGAACAAGGAAAACCCCGTGACTGACCTGAACACCCTGCGCAACAGCCTCGCCAGCGGCGAACACGTTTTTGCCGACACCCTGGGCTTCATCGCCGCCAACTACAGCTACCAACCCCAGGCCTTCAACAACGGCGGCGTGGAAAACGCAGCCGGGCAGAACGAGGGCTCCTGCAAGACCCTGGGCCTGGCCCTGCTGGAAGGGCTGAGCGATGAGGAAGCGCTGCTGGCCTTTGGCGAACACTACCGCAGCGTGCTCGCCACCCCCGAGGGCAGCGACCATGGCAACATTCGCGCGCTGATCAAGCACGGCCTGGCTGGCGTGCAGTTCGCAGCACAGCCGTTGAATCGCAACGCCTGAGCGAAGCGACCGGCGCAGCAGTAGCCGCGCCGGCCCCCATCAGCTCAAGCGCTGGCCCGGCATCCCCTCCGACAGCACACCATCACGCAACCACTCCAGCGCTATCGGCCAGAGGCTCGCCCGAAAGCGATCATGGAAAAACGCAAAATGCCCGACCTCCTGCTCGCCGATATCAACAGGCGATATGCGCAGATGGCGAGGTTGGGCGTGCTCCAGATAGCCCAGCAACCGCTCCGTCGCCGCCACGGTGCCGAAGGGATCGTCGCTCAGGCTCACCGCCAGGGCCGCAGCCTGAACCTGGGCGAAGGGCCGCGCCTGCAGCAGCCGTCCACTGGGCCGATGTTCATAGCGCGGTGCCGGCGTGCTCCAGTCACGCACCACCCCGGCCGGGGTGTCTTCCATCCAACCCAGGCGCTTGCCGGGGAAATAGCCCAGTAGCCGGGTCAGCAATGGCATCACCACATGCCACTTGCCCACCATCCGCCAGCGCCCTTCGGCCGCATAGTCACGCCAGTAGGCAAATTGTGCCCCGACCATCACCAGCCGCCGCACCTGCCCGGCCGAGGGCGCCAGGCCGGTTGCCCAGCCACCGAAGCTGTGCCCCACCACATTCACCGGCTGCCCGGGGAATTCGCTGGTGGCGCGCTGCAGGATGGCCTCGAAGTCCAGGCAGCCCCAGTCGCTCCACGACGCCTGGAAACCGCGCAACGATGCCGGGCGAGACTCGCCGATACCACGGTAGTCGTAGCTCAGCACATCGAAGCCGTGGGCGAACAGGTAGTCGGCAAAGCGAGCGTAGTAGCGGCAGCGCACCGAGGTGGCCGCGTTGATGATCACCAGCGGGCGCTGGGGGTCGGGCTCGGCGTGGCGCCACTGGAAACCGCCGAGGCTGTAGCCGTCGGCGGCTTCATGGCGAAAGGCAGTCGCAGGTTGGGTCAGGCTGCTCATGGTGGGCTCCCTGCGCCATCGCGCCGGGAGGCGGGCGGCGTTTTTTGTCATCCGCCCACGCTAGCAAATTTTTCGCTGGCTGTACCGGCCTCAGGTGGTCGGCAACGCCCGCGCCACTCCAGGCTTGCGCAGCACCTCCAGCCGCGAGCCTTCATAACGCGTTTCGCGGAACAGCTTCCAGCGCCCGAACAGGCCATACACATGCATCACCCGCCCCTGCTCGTGATAGCCCATGCGCAGGTGCAGCTTCATGGCCGGCACGTTGTGCGTCTCCACCACATCCACCACCTTGCGGCAGCCCTTGGCATGCATGGCGTTCCACAGCTCGACCTGAGCGGTTACCGACAACTCGCTGCCAAAGTAGCGCCGGGTCATCTCGCCGCCGAACTCGAAGAACTCGCCAGGCTTCACCGGGAAGGTGCAGCCGTAATAGTGCTTGTCGTGGTAGTCGACCACGCTCGCCCAGATGAAGGCCACCGCGTCACCGTGCTCGTCCAGGTACATGTGCCCGGTATGGCCATCAGCGGCCAGTTCGCGCATGGTTTCCACGCGATCGCCGAAATAGCGCGCAAAGGCGTCGGCTTTGGCGGTGGTGATTTCCACCAGGGTGACCGGCGGATGTTCCTTGAGTTTGTGAGGCGGCACGGGAGTGACCAGGTCGCGTTCCATCCACAGCAATTCCCAGTGGAAGAATACGTAGCGTTCGACCAGGGTCTTGAAAGTACGCTTGAGACCCTTCTGGCGGATCCGTTCTTGTAGTTTTTGCAATGCGCGCATGCTGCCTCCCCGGCCCAGGCGAGATTGCCGGACCAATAGCTGCTGTATAGATCAGGGAGAAAGCGGCCATAGCAAAGGGCCAGCTGAGAATTTGTTGCAGAATGTTAACAAACCCACGGAGGGAACCGCGCAACCGGGACAAACGGCTGCGCGGTCAAGGGCTTGCTTACAGCTCGACGCAGTCGAACCGTACGTCGGTGGCCACGTCTTCGTCGTAGTTGACGTCAGCGCGCTCGAAACCGAACAGGTTGAGGAACTGCTTCTTGTAACCGGCGTAGTCGGTCAGTTCGAACAGGTTCTCGGTGGTGACCTTGGGCCACATGGCCTTGCAGGCGTCCTGCACGTCGTCGCGCAGTTCCCAGTCATCCAGACGCAGGCGAGCCTTTTCGTCCACTTCGGCCGGAGCACCATCGGCGCGGTACATGCGGTCGCGGAACATACGGTCCAGCTGGTCCTGGGTGCCTTCGTGAACGCCTTTCTCCTGCATGATCTTGAAGACCATCGACAGGTACAGCGGCATCACCGGAATGGCCGAGCTGGCCTGGGTGACCACCGACTTGAGCACGGCGACGTTGGCGCCGCCCTTCACTTCATCGGCCAGCTTCTTGTCCAGGCGCAGGGCGGTTTCGTCCAGGTCCTGCTTGGCCTGGCCCAGGGCGCCGTGCCAGTAGATCGGCCAGGTGATTTCGGTGCCGATGTAGCTGAAGGCCACGGTGCGCGCGCCTTCGGCGAGCACGTCGGCGCCGGCCAGGGCGTCGATCCACAGCTGCCAGTCCTGGCCACCCATGACGGTGACGGTGTCGGCGATTTCCTGCTCGGTGGCCGGCTCGATGCTGGCCTCGATGATGGTGTCCTTGTTGGTGTCGATGGCGGTCGACTTGTACGGCTGGCCGATCGGCTTGAGCGCCGAGCGGATCAGCTCGCCGGTCTGCGGCAGCTTGCGTACGGGCGAGGCCAGGGAGTAGATGACCAGGTCGACCTTGCCACCCATCTCGTTCTTGATCAGCTCGATCACCTTGGCGCGAGCTTCATCGGAGAAGGCGTCACCGTTGATCGACTTGCTGTACAGACCCTCGGCCTTGGCGAACTTGTCGAAGGCGGCGGCGTTGTACCAGCCTGCAGTGCCGGCCTTTGTCTCGGTGCCCGGCTTCTCGAAGAACACGCCCAGGGTGTCGGCCTTGAAGCCGAAGGCGGCGGTGATGCGTGCTGCCAGGCCGTAGCCGCTGGAGGCGCCGATCACCAGGACTTTCTTCGGACCATCCTCGCGCACGCCCAGCTTGCGGGTGGCTTCGATCTGGTCACGGACGTTGAGCTCGCAGCCCTTCGGGTGAGTCGTGGTGCAGATGAAACCGCGTACCTTGGGATGAATGATGGCCAATGTCTGTACCTCGTCAGGTTTATGCTGAGGAAACGCCGCAGGGGCGATTCCGATTGATCAGAGGGTGAGACTACCCCCGCAACTCATCCGACACATATTACGGGGTCGAGGGCCCGAGCAAAACCCGAATCCGAAAGCGACTCGCTTCTTGTAGGAGCGGGCTTGCCCGCGAACACGGGCGTAGCCCGTGCCAGGCACCGCGGTGTGCTTTTCGCGGGCAAGCCCGCTCCCACAAGTACGTCGCTGCACCCCGAATACATCGGGGGCTGTGGGAGATTCTATGGTTCTCAGCAAGCCAGTTTCGCCCCTTTGGTGACGTATTCGTCCTGATTTTTCATCAGGGCGAATGCCACCCGCGCGAGCTTTCTTGCCAGGATTACCAGAGCTTGGGTCGTTGCTTTACCCGTGCTCAGATGCTGTTCATAAAGTCCCTTCCAAGCGGCAGATCTGCTGGCAGCCATCGCAGCGTTATGCAATAAGCGACGAATTTCTGAGCAACCTCGCTTGGTAAGGCGGCGGCGTCCATTCTTCTGTCCGGAATCATTAACTCGTAGATCCATTCCCAGGAATGCAATGTACGAGTCACTGCTTTTGAACTCGCCCCTCACAAAAGCCATCACCAATGCTGTCGCTGTGAGAAAACCAATGCCCTCTACTGCTTGGCAGCGAGCGACCTGCTCCTGCAGCCCAGCCTCTCGCAGCACTTCTTTAATCTTCTTTTGGATCAACT
>NZ_JAYFUI010000074.1:0-41387 GCF_034961125.1 Pseudomonas machongensis
GGACCTGGTGGTGCATTCGGCGACCAAATACCTCAGTGGCCATGGCGATATCACCGCCGGGTTGGTGGTAGGGCGCAAGGCGCTGATCGACCGCATTCGCCTGGAAGGCTTGAAGGACATGACCGGCGCCGTGCTGTCGCCGCACGACGCATCGCTGCTGATGCGCGGTATGAAAACCCTGGCCCTGCGTATGGAGCGCCATTGCAGCAATGCCTTGCGCGTGGCGCAGTTTCTGGAGCGGCATCCGCAGGTCGAGCTGATTCACTACCCAGGCCTGCCGAGCTTTGCACAGTTCGGCCTGGCGCAGCGGCAGATGCGTTTGCCGGGCGGGATGATTGCCTTCGAGCTCAAGGGTGGCATCCAGGCGGGGCGACGCTTCATGAACGCGTTGCAGTTGTTCAGCCGGGCGGTGAGCCTGGGGGATGCCGAGTCGCTGGCGCAGCACCCGGCGAGCATGACCCATTCGAGCTATACGCCCGAGGAACGGGCGCAGCACGGAATCTCCGAGGGGTTGGTGCGGTTGTCGGTGGGCTTGGAGGATATCGACGACCTGCTGGCGGATCTTGGGCAGGCCCTCGGGAGCCGTGTTCGAGTTGAGTGATGGCCACTTCTCACGGGCACAAAAAAGGCCGCTTTACGCGGCCTTTGTCATGCTTGCTGGTTCAGCGCTTGAGGCCGTAGCTCTCGTCGAGCATGCCCGGCGAGTTCGGCGCCTTGGGCGCGTAGTCGCGTGGGACTTCGGCGGTATCCTTCGGCGGTGTCAGGCGATCGCGCGGACCTTGCGCGGCTTCGGAGTGCAACGAAGCGAGCAGGCGCTGGCGGGTCAGTTCGTCCAGGGCCAGGCGATTGGCCCCGTCGGCCAGGTGATCCTGCACATCCTGGTAGCTCTGGGTCAGTTTCTTGACCAGCGAAGCGGTGCTGTTGAAGTGGGTGACCACTTCGTTCTGGTAATTGTCGAAACGCTGCTGGATGTCGTCCAGCTGGCGTTGCGTACTGCTGGGAGCCGCGTTGGGGAGAAGGCGGGCCAGGGCGAAACCGACGACGACACCAACGACCAATGCCAGGGTCGGCAGCAACCAAACAAGGAGCGAGTGTTCCACGAGTCCTTCCTCTATAAACGGCTTTGCTTTACGTTAACGGCTCAGACCTGCGCTGTATACCGCGAGCGATCGCAAATCAGAACAGAATTCCCCCTCTAGACGAATCGACCCCCCTCGAGGTCACGGAGTAGTGCCTTGCTTGTCCGCGAAACCCCCTTGTTCATCGACGGCCCCAGTGGCCCGCTGGAAGCCTTGTACCTGGACGTGGCCGATGCCCGCGGCGTGGTGCTGATCTGCCACCCCAACCCGGTCCAGGGCGGCACCATGCTCAACAAGGTGGTCTCGACGCTGCAACGCACGGCTCGCGATGCCGGCTACAGCACCCTGCGCTTCAACTACCGTGGCGTTGGCCAGAGTGCCGGCAGCCACGACATGGGCGCTGGCGAAGTGGCCGATGCCGAGGCCGCCGCGGCCTGGCTGCGCGACAAACACCCTGAGCGGGCGCTGGTACTGATGGGCTTCTCGTTCGGGGGCTTCGTCGCTGCCAGCCTGGCCGGACGCCTCGAGGCCGACGGGGTGACGCTGCAACATCTGTTCATGATTGCCCCGGCGGTGATGCGCCTGACCGAGCAGTTCCCGCTGGCGCAGCAGTGCCCGATCACCGTGGTCCAGCCTGACACCGACGAGGTGGTCGACCCTGCGCTGGTCTATGAATGGTCCGACACACTGACGCGCCCCCATGAGCTGCTGAAAGTGGCAGAATGCGGACACTTCTTCCATGGCAAGCTGACCGATCTGAAGGATCTAGTGCTGCCGCGTCTTTCGAACTGAGCCAAGCCTGAATAAGCGATCACCCATGACCACGCGCATTCTCACCGGTATCACCACCACCGGCACTCCGCACCTGGGCAACTACGCCGGTGCCATCCGCCCGGCGATCCTCGCCAGCCAGCAGCCCGGTGCCGACTCGTTCTACTTCCTGGCCGACTATCACGCCCTGATCAAGTGCGACGACCCGCTGCGCATCCAGCGCTCGCGCCTGGAAATCGCCGCCACCTGGCTGGCCGGCGGCCTGGATCCGGACAAGGTCACGTTCTACCGCCAGTCCGACATTCCCGAGATCCCCGAGCTGACCTGGCTGCTGACCTGCGTGGCTGCCAAGGGCCTGCTCAATCGTGCCCACGCCTACAAGGCCTCGGTCGACAAGAACCTGGAAAACGGCGAAGACCCGGATGCCGGTGTGTCCATGGGCCTGTACAGCTATCCGGTGCTGATGGCTGCCGACATCCTGATGTTCAATGCCCACAAGGTCCCGGTCGGTCGTGACCAGATCCAGCACGTTGAAATGGCCCGTGACATCGGCCAGCGCTTCAACCACCTGTTCGGCCAGGGCAAGGAGTTCTTCGTCCTGCCCGAGGCGGTGATCGAGGAGAGCGTGGCCACGCTTCCGGGCCTGGACGGTCGCAAGATGTCCAAGAGCTACGACAACACCATTCCGCTGTTCACCAGCGCCAAGGACATGAAGGACGCCATCTCGCGCATCGTCACCGATTCGCGTGCCCCAGGCGAGGCTAAGGATCCGGACAACTCCCACCTGTTCACCCTGTACCAGGCCTTCGCCAGCGCCGCACAAGCCGGCGAGTTCCGCGAAGAGCTGCTGCAGGGCCTGGGCTGGGGTGAGGCGAAAAACCGCCTGTTCCAGTTGCTCGACGGCCAGTTGGCCGAGAAGCGCGAGCACTACCATCAACTGATCTCGCGGCCGTCGGACCTGGAAGACATCCTCCTGGCCGGCGCCGCCAAGGCCCGCAAGATTGCCACGCCGTTCCTCGAGCAGTTGCGCGAATCGGTGGGCCTGCGCTCCTTCCGCAGCAGCGTCCAGGTCAATGCCGAAGTGAAGAAGAAGGCTGCCAAGAGCGCGCGCTTCGTCAGCTTCCGCGATGAAGACGGCAGCTTCCGCTTCCGCCTGCTCGCCGCCGATGGCGAGCAATTGTTGCTGTCGCGCAGCTTCGCCGACGGCAAGAGTGCAGGCGCGGTGAGCAAGCAACTGCAGCAGGGTGGCGAGGCGGATGTGCGTGTAGATGGCCTCGGCTTCAGCCTGTGGCTCGATGGCGAGCAGGTGGCCGACGGGCCGCAGTTCGCCGATGCAAGCGCCCGTGATGCGGCGGTGCTGAGCCTGCGTGAGGCGTTGGCGCCCCAGCAGGACTGAGGCATATTGACACAAGTCTGATTGCCATTAAGCGGGCCGGTCGCTACAGTGACGGCCCGTTTTTTGTTGCCTCGCTAACGAATCATGACGCCCCTAGAACGATATCAAGCAGATCTGAAACGCCCCGATTTCTTCCATGACGCGGCGCAGGAAACGGCTGTGCGTCACTTGCAGCGCCTGTACGACGACCTGGTCGCCGCGCAGAACAACAAGCCGGGCGTGTTCGGCAAGCTGTTCGGCAAGAAGGAGCAGACGCCGGTCAAAGGCCTGTATTTCTGGGGCGGGGTGGGGCGTGGCAAGACCTACCTGGTCGACACCTTCTTCGAGGCGCTGCCGTTCAAGGAGAAGATGCGCACCCACTTCCACCGCTTCATGAAGCGTGTGCACGAGGAAATGAAAACCCTCAAGGGTGAGAAGAACCCGCTGACCATCATCGCCAAGCGCTTCTCCCAGGAAGCCAAGGTGATCTGCTTCGATGAGTTCTTCGTGTCCGACATCACCGATGCGATGATCCTCGGCACTTTGATGGAAGAGCTGTTCAAGAACGGCGTCTCGTTGGTGGCGACCTCCAACATCGTGCCGGACGGCCTGTACAAGGACGGCCTGCAGCGTGCGCGCTTCCTCCCGGCCATCGCCATGATCAAGCAGTACACCGATGTGGTGAACGTCGACAGTGGCGTCGACTATCGCTTGCGCCACCTGGAGCAGGCCGAGCTGTTCCACTTCCCGCTCAACGAAGCTGCCCACGAGAGTCTGCGCGCCAGTTTCAAGGCACTGACCCCCGATTGCACCCAGGCGGTCGAGAACGACGTGCTGATGATCGAGAATCGCGAGATCCACGCGTTGCGCACCTGTGACGACGTCGCCTGGTTCGACTTCCGCGCCCTGTGCGACGGTCCGCGTAGCCAGAACGACTACATCGAGTTGGGCAAGATCTTCCATGCCGTGCTGCTGAGCAATGTCGAGCAGATGGGCGTCACCACCGACGACATCGCCCGCCGCTTCATCAACATGGTCGACGAGTTCTATGATCGCAACGTCAAGCTGATCATTTCGGCCGAAGTCGAGCTCAAGGACCTCTACACCGGCGGGCGCCTGAGCTTCGAGTTCCAGCGTACCCTCAGCCGACTGCTGGAAATGCAGTCCCACGAGTTCCTGGCTCGCGCGCACAAACCCTGAAGCCATGCCTGACCCCTGGCAGGCGCGGGCTTGGCGCACCCGCTAGGGGAGGTTGGTGTTCTCAGGCTTCCTGCATGAACTGCTGCCGATACTGGTTCGGCGACAGTTCAGTGTGCTGGCGGAAGAGTCGGGCGAAGAAGCTCGCGTCGTCGTATCCCACCTCATAACTGATGGTCTTGATGCTCTTGCGGGTGCTCGAGAGCAGGCCCTTGGCTGTCTCGATGCGCAGGCGCTGCAGGTAGTGCAGTGGCTTGTCCCCGGTCGCGCTCTGGAAGCGGCGCATGAAGTTGCGGATGCTCATGCCATGGTTGCGCGCCACGTCCTCGAAACGGAACTTGTCGGCGAAGTGCTCCTCGAGCCAGTGCTGGATCTGCAGGATGATCAGGTCCTGGTGCAGCTTCTGGCCGCCAAAGCCCATGCGCCCCGGCGTGTAGTTGCGCTGCACTTCGTAGAGGATGTCGCGAGCCACCGCCCGCGCGACGTTGGCGCCGCAGAAGCGCTCGATCAGGTAGATGTACAGGTCGCAGGCCGAGGTGGTGCCGCCGGCGCAGTACAGGTTGTCGGCGTCGGTCAGGTGCTTGTCCTGGTTCAGACGGATAGTGGGGAAGCGCTCGGCAAAGCTGTTGAAGAAGCGCCAGTAGGTGGTCGCCTCCTTGCCGTCGAGCAGGCCTGACTCGGCGAGCCAGAACACGCCGCTGGCTTCGCCGCACAGCACGGCGCCACGGGCGTGCTGCTCACGCAGCCAGGGTAGGACTTGCGGGTAGCGGGCGAGCAGGTTGTCGAAGTCGTCCCAGAACGCCGGGAGGATGATCACATCGGCGTCACCCAGGCCACTGTCCACGGGGAGTTGTACGTCGCTGAAGCTGTCCACCGGCTGGCCGTCAGGGCTCACCAGGTGAATTTCGAACATCGATTGCAGCCCCAGGCCCAGTTGCTTGCTGTAACGCAGGCTGGCCAGGTGGAAGAAGTCCTTGGCCTGCATTAGTGTCGAAGCGAACACCTTATCAATGGCCAGGATGCTGACGCGCCGCAACGACGCGGAGGGTTGGGTAAACATCATTGTCATTGTTCTTATAGGGTAGAGTGGTCAATCACCGGCTGGATCGTCTTATTTTTTGGCGATTGTGTCTACCCCGAAGAAATGCGCTGCCCTCTTCGCAGGCAAGTCGCAGCGGTGAACCGCCCGCAAGGTTCATCACAGGCCTTGTGGGAGCGGGCTTGCCCGCGAAGAGGGCAGTACAGGATTACGCTCAGGGCGCCGGGTTTGGCTGCTGCTGGTGCAGTGCCTCGATCGCCGCCAACAGTTCGTCACTCAGCACCAGGTTGGCGCTGTCCAGGTTGCTCTGCAATTGCTTGAGATCGGTCGCCCCGATGATGTTGCTGGTCACGAACGGCTGGCGGGTGACGAACGCCAGAGCCATCTGTGCCGGATCCAGGCCATGTTCGCGGGCCAATTGCACGTAGCGGCTGCAGGCGGCCACGGTCTGCGGGTTGGAGTAGCGGGCGAAGCGGCTGAACAGGGTCAGGCGTGCATTTTCAGGGCGCGCGCCGTTTTCGTACTTGCCCGACAGCATGCCGAAGGCCAGCGGCGAATAAGCCAGCAGGCCGCACTGCTCGCGGATCGCTACTTCCGCCAGGCCCACCTCGAAGCTGCGATTGAGCAGGTTGTACGGGTTCTGGATCGAAACTGCCCTTGGCCAGCCCCGGCTTTCGGCCAGGTGCAGGAACTTCATGGTGCCCCACGGCGTTTCGTTGGACAGGCCGATGTGGCGGATCTTGCCGGCGCGCACTTGCTCGTCGAGCGCCTCCAGCGTTTCCTCCAGCGGCGTGAACAGGTCGTTGGGCAGGTGCTGGTAGCCCAGCTTGCCGAAGAAGTTGGTCGAACGTTCCGGCCAGTGCAGTTGGTAGAGGTCTATGCGGTCGGTCTGCAGGCGCTTGAGGCTTTCGTCCAGCGCGGCGACGATGTGCTGGCGGTTGTGCTTGAGCTGGCCGTCGCGGATATGGCTGATGCCGTTGCCGGGGCCGGCGACTTTGCTGGCGAGGATCCAGTCGTCACGGTCGCCATTGGCGGCGAACCAGTTGCCGATGATGCGTTCGGTGGCCGCGTAGGTCTCCGGGCGCGGCGGCACCGGGTACATTTCGGCGGTATCGATGAAGTTGATGCCGGCGGTCTTGGCCAGGGCGATCTGCTCGAAGGCCTCATCCTGGACGTTCTGCTCACCCCAGGTCATGGTGCCCAGGCACAGTGCGCTGACGTTGAGGTCGGTACGGCCGAGCTTGCGGTATTCCATCGGAAGGCTCTCTGCGGGACAAAGAAACCATCAAAGCAGGTTGAAAATCTTTGCGCAATCTGGATAATGCTGGGCCTCTCCGTGTGGCGGAAGTGATGCACCACCACGCAGGAAGAACCCCGTCGATCATGGGCGTGCCCGACCCGAGCCCCCAAAAGCGTCCGTGCTCGGCTGCGCGCTTGCCCTTGGCAAGTTGTGCACTATCCAGTAAGATTCGCCGTCTATTTTTCGCTGGGCGGCCTCTGAGGCTTTAGAGAATGAAAACTTTTACTGCTAAACCGGAAACAGTAAAGCGCGAGTGGTTCGTAATCGATGCCGCTGGTCAGACCCTGGGTCGTCTGGCTACCGAAATCGCTACCCGTCTGCGCGGCAAACACAAGCCTGAGTACACTCCTCACGTTGACACCGGCGACTACATCGTCGTCATCAACGCCGAGCAGGTTCGTGTAACTGGTGCCAAGTCTTCGGACAAGATGTACTACTCCCACTCCGGCTTCCCAGGTGGCATCAAGGAAATCAGCTTCGAGAAGCTGATCGACAAGGCCCCTGAGCGCGTCATCGAGACCGCGGTCAAAGGCATGCTGCCGAAGAACCCGCTGGGTCGCGACATGTACCGCAAGCTGAAAGTGTACGCGGGTGCTACCCACCCTCACACTGCTCAGCAGCCTCAAGAACTGAAGATCTAACGGGATAGTTCATTATGTCGGCGACTCAAAATTACGGCACTGGCCGTCGCAAGACCGCAACCGCTCGCGTTTTCCTGCGTCCGGGTACTGGTAACATCTCCATCAACAACCGTCCTCTGGACACTTTCTTCGGCCGCGAAACCGCTCGCATGGTTGTTCGCCAGCCGCTGGAACTGACCGAGACCGTTGAGAAGTTCGACATCTACGTCACCGTCGCCGGTGGTGGTGTCAGCGGTCAGGCCGGTGCTATCCGCCACGGTATCACCCGCGCCCTGATGGAATACGACGAAACCCTGCGTGGCGCTCTGCGTCGTGCTGGCTACGTCACCCGCGACGCTCGTGAAGTCGAGCGTAAGAAAGTGGGTCTGCGTAAAGCGCGTAAGCGTCCTCAGTACTCCAAGCGTTAATACCGCTTCGGCAGTCGAAAAAGCCCGGTTCCTTGGAACCGGGCTTTTTTTATGTCTTGAACTAACCTGTCAGCATGTCCGGGCCGAGTTGCCACATAGACGCAGATCAAGCAAAGCGAGGGTTGTAGCCCGAACCAGGGGTAATCACCTTGTCAGTGTGTGGATTTGTTTCTTACCATGGCGGCCAATTTTTAGCGCCACAGACATTACTAATAGACGCCTGATCCAGCGGGCGAGAAGAAAGCTGATGGGAGAGGACTGAATGAGCAATGACGGCGTCAACGCAGGCCGGCGCCGCTTCCTCGTAGCTGCCACATCCGTGGTGGGGGCTGCGGGGGCAGTGGGGGCTGCGGTACCGTTCGTGGGGTCATGGTTCCCCAGTGCCAAGGCGAAAGCCGCTGGTGCACCGGTGAAGGTCAACATCGCCAAGGTAGAGCCCGGGCAGCAGATGGTTGCCGAATGGCGCGGTCAACCGGTGTTCATCGTGCGGCGAACGCAAGAGATCCTCGGCAATCTGAAAAAAATCACCGCAGACTTGTCCGACCCCGAGTCCAAGGCTTCGGTGCAGCCGACCTACGTCGATCCCGAGGTCCGCTCGATCAAGCCGGAAATCCTCATTCTCGTTGGCTTGTGCACCCACCTGGGGTGCTCGCCGACTTTCCGTCCGGAAGTGGCCCCCGCCGACCTCGGTCCTAAGTGGGTCGGTGGCTATTTCTGCCCTTGCCATGGCTCGCACTACGATTTGGCAGGTCGCGTCTACAAGTCGCAGCCAGCCCCGCTCAATCTGCCAGTGCCGCCGCACTCGTACGAGTCGGACGACATCATCGTCATCGGCGTCGATCAGGAGAACGCATGATGAGCAAGTTCATGGACTGGATTGACGCTCGCTTCCCCGCCACGAAAATGTGGGAAGACCACCTGAGCAAGTATTACGCGCCCAAGAACTTCAACTTCCTGTACTTCTTTGGCTCCCTCGCGCTGCTGGTGCTGGTCAACCAGATTGTCACGGGAGTCTGGCTGACCATGAGTTTCACGCCCTCGGCAGAAGAGGCGTTTGCCTCGGTCGAGTACATCATGCGCGATGTCGAGTACGGCTGGATCCTGCGCTATCTGCACTCCACCGGCGCCTCGGCGTTCTTCATCGTGGTCTACCTGCACATGTTCCGCGGATTGCTCTACGGCTCCTACCAGAAGCCCCGTGAGCTGGTGTGGCTGTTCGGCATGCTGATCTACCTGGCGCTGATGGCCGAGGCCTTCATGGGTTACCTGCTGCCCTGGGGGCAGATGTCCTACTGGGGCGCCCAGGTGATCATCTCGCTGTTCGGTGCCATTCCGGTGATCGGTGATGACCTCACTCAATGGATCCGTGGTGACTACCTGATCTCCGGCATCACCCTGAACCGCTTCTTCGCCCTGCATGTGGTAGCGCTGCCGATCGTCATTCTCGGGCTTGTGGTACTGCACATCCTGGCGCTGCACGAGGTGGGCTCGAACAACCCGGACGGTGTCGACATCAAGAAGCACAAGGACGAAAACGGCGTACCGCTGGATGGCATCCCCTTCCACCCGTACTACACGGTGAAAGATATCGTCGGGGTCGTGGTATTCCTCTTCGTGTTCTGTGCTGTGGTGTTCTTCTTCCCGGAAATGGGTGGCTATTTCCTGGAAAAACCAAACTTCGAGCAGGCCAACGCCTTCAAGACGCCCGAGCACATTGCGCCGGTATGGTACTTCACGCCCTTCTACGCGATCCTGCGGGCGGTGCCTGACAAGCTGTTCGGCGTCATCGCCATGGGCGCGGCGATCGCGGTGCTGTTCGTGTTGCCCTGGCTCGATCGCAGTCCGGTGCGCTCCATGCGCTACAAGGGCTGGTTGAGCAAGATCTTCCTGCTGGTGTTCTGCGTGGCCTTCATCATTCTCGGCGTGCTCGGTGTGCTGGCGCCTACGCCCGGACGGACCCTGCTGTCCCAGGTCTGCACCGTGCTGTATTTCGCCTACTTCCTGCTGATGCCGTTCTACACAAGGCTCGAGAAGACAAAACCGGTTCCGGAAAGGGTGACTGGCTGATGAAAAAGTTTATTGCAGTAATGTTCCTGGCATTGATGCCTGCCTTATCCTTTGCTGCCGAGCAGGGTGTGGAGCTGCAGAAGGTCGATATCGACCTGACCGACAAGGCCGCGTTGCAGGATGGGGCGCGAACCTTCGCCAACTATTGCATGGGTTGCCACAGCGCCAAGTTCCAGCGTTACGAGCGGGTTGCCGATGACCTCGGCATCCCCCACGAGCTGATGCTCGAAAAGCTGGTGTTCACGGGGGCCAAGATTGGCGATCACATGAAGATCGGCATGCAGCCCAGCGATGCCAAGACCTGGTTCGGTGCGGCGCCGCCCGATCTCACGTTGGTCGCCCGAGTGCGGGGTAACGATTGGCTGTACAGCTACCTGCACAGCTTCTACGAAGATAAGTCGCGCCCTTATGGGGTGAACAACAAGGTCTTCCCGAACGTGGGCATGCCCAACGTGCTGGTCGGGCTGCAGGGCAACCAGGTGATTGGGTGCAAACAGATCCAGACAGTGGTCGACGGCAAGAAGCAATTCGACCCGCTGACTGGCAGTCCTTTGACCCATGAAGCCTGTGACCAGCTGACCATCGAGCCGAAATCCGGTACCCTGACGCCCGAGCAGTTCGACGAGAAGGTCAAGAACCTGGTGACCTTCCTGGCCTATTCGGCCAACCCGGTCAAACTGGAGAGTCAGCGCATCGGCACCTATGTCCTGCTGTACCTGGCTTTCTTCTTCGTGTTCGCCTACTTGCTCAAGCGCGAATACTGGAAGGACGTGCACTGATCACGCAGTAGTTTCTGGTAGTTGAACGCGCCCTGGGGCGCTCCTGCGCAATCGCGAGGAGCCTCCCAGGGCGCGTTTGCATTTGCAGTTTCACAAGCATCCCCATGCGAGGAGGAGCTACATGGGCGCGACCAACAGGTTAGCCTGCTATTCCGACCCCGCTGACCATTATTCTCATCGGGTACGCCTTGTTCTCGCCGAGAAGGGCGTCAGTGTGCAGATCATCGACGTCATCGCCGATCGTCTGCCGCCCAAACTGATCGAAGTGAACCCCTATGGCAGCGTGCCAACCCTGGTCGACCGCGACCTGGCGTTGTACGAATCGACCGTGGTGATGGAATACCTCGAGGAGCGTTATCCTCATCCGCCGCTGATGCCGGTATACCCGGTGGCGCGCGGCAACAGCCGCCTGCTGATGCACCGTATCCAGCGTGACTGGTGTGCACTGGCTGATGTCATTCTCGATCCGCGTGCCGCCGAGGCTGCCCGTGGCGAGGCGCGCAAGACGCTGCGCGAGAGTCTGACGGGTGTCTCGGCGCTGTTCGGCGAGTTTCCCTGCTTCATGAGCGAGGAGCAAAGCCTGGTCGATTGTTGTCTACTGCCCATACTCTGGCGATTGCCGGTCCTGGGTATCGAACTGCCGCGGCAAGCCAAGCCGCTGCTGGATTATATGGAGCGACAGTTCGCCCGCGAGCCTTTCCAGGCGAGCCTGTCCGCTGCTGAACGTGAAATGCGCAAGCTTTAAGGAGCCGTTGATGAACTCCAGTCGCCCCTATCTGGTTAGAGCACTGTACGAGTGGATCGTCGACAACGATTGCACCCCCCATATGCTGGTCAACGCCGAGTATCCGGCGGTCCAGGTGCCCCAGGGATTTGCCAGCGATGGCCAGATCGTCTTGAACATTTCGCCCAGCGCTGTGCGTAACCTGCACATGGACAACGACGCGGTGAGCTTCGAGGGGCGCTTCAGTGGCGTGGCCCATTCGCTCTATGTGCCGGCAGGCGCGATCCTGGGGATCTATGCTCGAGAGAATGGCCAGGGCATGGTGTTCGAGCTGGAGCCGCCGTTGATGGATGGCGAAGAGCTCGATGAGGAAGGCGTCGAGCCTGATGATGATGGCCCGCCGGAGGGTGGTGGCCAGCCGCCGCGACCCACTGGGCGGCCGAGCTTGAAAGTGGTCAAGTAATAAAAAAGGCGATCCATCCGGATCGCCTTTTTTATTCAAGTTCGGATTACAGGTCCTTGATCGTGCGGACCTGGTCCTTGTTGATGCGGGTCGGCTTGCCGTCCAGCTGCTTGAATTCGTAGAAGCCCGAGTCTTTGTCGAACTTCGGCGTGTCGAGCGTCTGCAGCTCGCGGCCGTCGTTGAGGGTGATCGTGCTCGGGGTGGAGCAGCCGGCCAAGGTGGCGAAGGCGGTGATGGCGAGAAGGGACAGCAGGGACTTCTTCATGGGCTTTCCTGGGTTGTTTGCGGCAATACCTGGTGCGATGGGCCACAGCGCGCATTCATCGCGCGCCGTGGCCCTGGATATCAATCGATGTACTCGAACAGCTTGACGATCTTCTGTACGCCAGACACACCTTGAACCACGTTGGTGGCGGCGTTGGCTTCCTGCTGGGTGACCAGGCCGAGCAAGTAGACGATGCCGTTCTCGGTGATCACCTTGATGCGCGAGCTGGGCACGTTGGCGTCACCGATCATCTGGGTCTTGATCTTGGTGGTCAGCCAGGTGTCGTTGTTGCGTGCCAGGATCGACGAGGGCTGCATCACCTGCAGTTCGTTATGCACCTTCTTGACCCGTTGTACCTGGCCGGCGGTCTGCTCGGCGAGGCTCTTCAGGTCGGCGCGCGGGGTCTGGCCGGCGAGCAGGACGATGCCGTTGTAGCTGCTGACGACGATGTGCGAGCCCTTGTCCAGGTCTGGGCTTGCCTTGGCCACGTTGACCGAAACCTTGGTTTCGATCAGCGAATCGTCGATCTTGCTACCAATGGTGCGTGTACCGCGGTCATCCTCGATCGGCGAGTTGCGGGTCGAGGTCAATACCGAGCTGCAGCCGGAAATACCGAGGCACAGGGTCAGGGCCATGAGGCCGAGGCGCTTGGGGATCATTCTTCACTCCCGAACAGTTGGCTGTCGATCAGATCGCACAGGCAATGGATCGCCAGCAGGTGGACTTCCTGGATGCGCGCAGTGACCGTGGAGGGGACGCGGATCTCCACATCCTCGGGCAGCAGCAGCGAAGCCATACCGCCGCCGTCACGCCCGGTCAATGCTACGACAATCATTTCACGATCATGTGCGGCCTGGATCGCCTGAATCACATTGGCCGAGTTGCCGCTGGTGGAGATCGCCAGCAATACATCGCCTGGTTGGCCCAGGGCGCGGATCTGCTTGGAGAAGACTTCGTTGTAGCTGTAGTCGTTGGCGATCGAGGTGATGGTCGAGCTGTCGGTGGTCAGGGCGATGGCCGGCAGGCTCGGACGCTCGCGCTCGAAGCGGTTGAGCAGTTCCGAGGAAAAATGCTGGGCGTCACCCGCCGAGCCGCCGTTGCCGCAGGCGAGCATCTTGCCCTCGTTGAGCAGCGCGTTGACCATGACCAGGCTGGCCTGCTCGATGTGCGGTGCCAGGATGTCCATTGCCTGTTGCTTGGTATCGATGCTGGCCTGGAACAGCCGGCGAATTCGGGATTGCATGTCCATCTGGTGTGACCTTAAGTGCGGCGGAGGCCTGCGCGACGCGCGACAGGGGCCAGCCCGCGAAACATAGAGCAAAGAAATCGGAATGGGTTCAGCATTCGAAGGCGTTTTTCAGCCATTGAAGCGGCCGACCTGCATGGTGGCTGCCCTGCAGGGCGACTACGTCGAAGCGGCAGGGGTGATCGGCCCAGCGGGGCTCCTTCAGCAGGAACATGTTGGCGGCAAGCGCTAGACGTTTCTGCTTGCGCCCGTCGATACTTCCGACGGCGCCGCCGAAGTCCACGTGCCAGCGGTAGCGGACTTCGACGAATACTACTGTATCGGCGTCGAGCATGACCAGATCAAGCTCGCCTCCCTTGCATCGCCAATTGCGCGTCAGCAGCTGCAGGCCTTGCCCTCGAAGATAATCGAGGGCTTGGTTTTCTGCCGCGAGCCCGGCGCTGGTAGGCGAGGCGTCGGGCATCAGCGAGCCGTGTCCGGCAGGCGCTTGACCTGACCGCCGGAGAACTCGGCCCAAGGCAGTTGGCGCTCGATACGCTGGTTGGCGTTGATGCTCAGGCTGCCGGACAGGCCCTCGACGCGGTTGTCAGGCAGCGCCTTGAGCTGGCCGAGGCGTGGCGCGAGGCTATAGGCATCGACCCCCATCGCGTACAGGCGACCCAGGCTGCCGGCAGCCTGAGGCCACTGCTGGACCACCTGCTGGCGCAGGCTGTTGGTGTTGTCCAGTAGCCATGGGGTTTCGCAGAAGCGAATGCCGTTCATGTCGTTGTACTGGTTCACGTCTCCACTGGCGCTGTAGAGGTTGGAGGTCGCATAGACCGGCACGTCGCCCGCGTACTGGAAGTTGAGGGTCGGCTTGATCTGCTGGGCCTGCTGCGGGGTGGCAGCAAGGAAGATGAAATCGATGTCCTGGCGACGCGACGGTTGTGCGGCGACATTGCCCCCCACGGCACTCTGCAGGCTCTTGGCGCGACCTTCGCTCTGGCGCAGCTGGAACAGATCGGCGATCTGTTGAGCCAGGGCCACCGGCTGGGCGATGCGCTCGGCAGCGAGCAGGGTGCCGCCGTTGCCTTCCCAGTCCTGGCGGAAAGCTGCGAGCACGCGGTCGCCCCATTCGCCGCTCGGCACCAGGGCCACGGCGCGGACCAGGCCGTCTGCGCGGGCACGGCGAGAGACTTCGCGGGCTTCGTCCTCGGCGGCGAGGCCGAACTGGAACAGTTGTGGTGGCGATTTCTGCCCGGCCTCGGCGTAGTTCAGCGCCAGGGTGGTGATGGGCAGTTGCGGGTAGTCGGCGAGTTTCTTCACCAGTGGTTTTTCGAGCGGACCGATCACCAGCTGTACGCCGGCCGCCTGGGCCTGGCGATAGAAGTCATCCAGCGAGGTGAGGCGCGAGCTATCGAAAACCTGAACCGCCGGCGCTGGCTGGCCGGATTGCTGGGCCTGGAAGTTGGCTGCCATGAAGCCGTCGCGCAGTGCACGGGCTACACCGGCCAGCGGGCCTTCCTGTGGCAGCAGCAGGGCGATCTTGGTCAGTGGCTGGCTGGCCAGTTGCTTGAGTTTGACCAGTGCGTCAGGCAACTGCTTGGCGGCCGGATGATCGGCATGTTGCTGGCGCCAGGTGTCGATGGCGGCCTGTTGCTGTTCCAGGGTGCCGGCGGTCTTGACCGCCAGGGCCAGGCTGGTCCAGCCGGCGAGGGTCGGATTGCTGGTCGGTTGCTGCAATTGGTCGGCGGGCAGCGAGGCTACCAGCGACCAGATAGCATCGTTGTTCTTGGCTGCGGCCGGGCCGCTGAGCAGTGGGGCGAGCAAGACGCGCTGCTGGGCCGCAGGAAGTGCCTGGCCGTCGGCTTCGAGGGCTGCAGCATGCACGCCATAGGTGCGTACCTGCAGCTCTTCGGGCAGCTCGCCGACACGTTGCAGGCTTGGGTGCGACAGTGCGCCGAGGGCGGCTTTGGGCTGGTTGCGGCTCATCGCCAGTTCGGCGGCCAGGGTGCTGGCGAACACCTGTTGCGCGGGTTTGAGCGTGTCCAGTGGAACCTGCTCGAGGATGCGTGCGGCGCGTGGGAAGTCCTTCTGCCGGTAGGCCATGTCGGCGGCGCTCAGGCGCAGCAGCGCGGCGTCTTCGGCGGACTTGCTGGAAGCCGCCTTCTCGAGCAGTTGCTCGATGCTGGCGTCCGGGGTGCGTGGCAGTTCGCCCAGGCTGGATGAGGGCGAGCTGGCGCAGGCTGCCAGCAGGGCAGCGAGACAGAGGGCTGTGAGCAGCCGCAGGCAAGCGATCATGTAAGGGTCCTGTTACTCGATCAAGTTGGCCGGCAATTGTACCCAAGCGCTGGCCGGGGCGCGATCTTGCTGACGCTGATCCTTCACTATAGGTCGCATGTCAGGGGATGACGGCCAAGTTCTTTGCGCCTTGTTGCGGGCGCTCGGGCTACAATGGCGCCTTTGATCGGCAAGGCAGGTGTGTGCAGTGACTGATGTTGCAGGGGTTCCAAAATCCATAGCGGGTACGCTTTACGTCGTTGCGACGCCCATCGGCAACCTCGACGACATGAGCGCCCGGGCACTCAAGGTGCTGGCCGGCGTGGCGCTGATCGCGGCCGAGGATACCCGCCATTCTGTGCGCCTGCTTCAGCACTTCGGCATCGAGACGCCGCTGGCGGCCTGTCATGAGCACAACGAGCGTGACGAAGGCAGTCGCTTCATCACGCGCTTGCTGGCGGGTGACGATGTGGCGCTGGTGTCCGACGCCGGCACACCGCTGATTTCCGATCCGGGCTATCACCTGGTGCGCCAGGCGCGGGCTGCCGGGGTGAGGGTGGTGCCGGTGCCAGGGGCGTGTGCGCTGATCGCTGCGCTGTCGGCAGCGGGGCTGCCCTCTGATCGCTTCATCTTCGAAGGCTTCCTGCCGGCAAAGGCTGTCGGGCGCCGTGCGCGACTGGAGCAGGTCAAGGAGGAGCCTCGGACCTTGATCTTCTATGAGGCGCCGCATCGCATCCTCGAATGCCTGGAGGACATGGAGGCGGTATTCGGGGGAGAGCGCCCGGCCGTTCTGGCGCGAGAGCTGACCAAGACGTTCGAGACGCTCAAGGGGTTGCCGTTGGCCGAGTTGCGCGCCTTTGTCGCAGCGGATACCAATCAGCAGCGTGGGGAATGCGTGGTGCTGGTCGCGGGCTGGAGTGCGCCGCAAGACGATCAGGCGGTCAGCAGCGACGCCATGCGTGTACTGGACCTGTTGCTGGCAGAATTGCCGCTCAAGCGGGCGGCGGCATTGGCGGCGGAAATTACCGGCGTGCGCAAGAATCTTCTTTATCAAGCGGCGCTGGATAAACAAAAGAGCCACTAGTGGCGTAATGATATTGTTTGCGGTATTGCTTGTTCTTGCTCGCGCCTGCCGTTACCCTTACCGGCGGAGAGTCGATCGGACAGTCGCTGCCTGCATTTGTTCCGCAAAAGCAGGGGGAGGAAAGTCCGGGCTCCGCAGGGCAGAGTGCCAGGTAACGCCTGGGAGGCGCGAGCCTACGGAAAGTGCCACAGAAAACAACCGCCTAAGCACTTCGGTGCCGGTAAGGGTGAAAAGGTGCGGTAAGAGCGCACCGCACGACTGGCAACAGTTCGTGGCTAGGTAAACCCCACTCGGAGCAAGACCAAATAGGGTTCCTTATGGCGTGGCCCGCGTCGGAACCGGGTAGGTTGCTAGAGGCGTCCAGTGATGGCCGTCGTAGAGGAATGACTGTCCTCGACAAAACCCGGCTTACAGATCGACTCTCCACCTCTTCTTTCCCTGCTTGAATCGATAGCAGATCCCTCCTGGTAATGCCGAAAAGTTCTTACTCTTGATAATTCACTTTAACTTCACACTCTATCCGTTTGAGTGCGCTTGATTTTTCCCGCCAGTTTTTTCTCCCGGTAGTCCTTCCGCCTTCCTTTGTTGCGCTAAATCTCGGTCCTGTAAGGGTTTTCCTTATGAACGCGCCTTGACGGTGTGGCGGACGGATTCCTATAGTGTGCGCAAGTGGCAGAAAGTGGGATGAAGTGGGTTTTCTGGCACAAAAAAGTTAACATTGTGGGGAATCGCAGCCGTGTTCCGCGGAGCCAACGCCGTCAGCCTCGATGCAAAGGGCCGTCTCGCCATGCCGAGCCGGTACCGTGACGAGCTCGATTCGCGTTGCAATGGTCAACTTATCGTGACCATCGACGCTGTTGACCCCTGCTTGTGTGTTTATCCCCTCGATGAGTGGGAACAGATAGAAGCCAAGTTGCGTGCCTTGCCGTCGCTGCGTGAGGAAAACCGTCGCCTGCAGCGTTTGCTGATCGGTAACGCAGTGGACCTGGAGCTCGATGGCAGTGGTCGTTTCCTGGTGCCGCCCCGTTTGCGTGAGTACGCCAAGCTCGACAAGAAGGCGATGCTGGTGGGGCAACTGAACAAATTCCAGCTGTGGGATGAGGATGCCTGGAACGCGGTTTCGGCAGCCGACCTCGCAGCTATTCAACAACCGGGCGCCATGCCCGATGAACTGCGTGACCTGATCCTGTGACGATAGATAGCGGCTTCAACCACATCACCGTATTGCTCGACGAAGCTGTCGAGGCATTGGCCCTGCGCGCCGACGGTTGCTATCTGGACGGGACCTTCGGTCGCGGAGGGCACAGTCGTCTCATTCTCAGCAAGCTCGGGCCGCAAGGGCGGCTGTTGGGCTTCGACAAGGATCCACAGGCGATTGCCACGGGGCAAGCGCTGGCGGCCGAAGACGGCCGCTTTGTCATTGTGCAGCGCAGCTTCGCCGAGCTCGGTGATGAAGTGCGCGCGCGCGCGCTGGACGGCAAGGTCAGCGGTATCCTGCTCGACCTGGGTGTCTCCTCGCCGCAGTTGGACGATCCCGAGCGCGGCTTCAGTTTCCTCAACGATGGCCCGCTGGACATGCGCATGAATCCGGGCCAGGGCATCAGCGCGGCCGAGTTCATCGCGAGCGCCCCCGTCGAAGAAATAGCCCGCGTGTTCAAGGAGTACGGCGAGGAGCGTTTTGCCGGCCGCATGGCGCGTGCGGTGGTCGAGCGTCGCGAGAAGCAGCCCTTCACCCGTACTGCCGACCTGGCCGAAGTGCTCAAGGTCGCCAACCCTGCGTGGGAAAAGGGTAAGAACCCGGCAACTCGCGCCTTCCAGGGGCTGCGCATTCACGTCAATAACGAGCTGGGTGACCTGGAAGCCGGCCTCGACGCCGCGCTCGAGGCGCTGGAAGTCGGCGGCCGCCTGGCGGTGATCAGCTTCCACTCGCTGGAAGACCGTATCGTCAAACTGTTCATGCGCAAGCTGGTCAAGGGCGAGGCGGATAACCTGCCACGCAACCTGCCGGTGCAGCACAAGGTCTTCGAACCTCGTATCAAGCTGATCGGCAAGGCGCAGTTCGCCTCCGATGCGGAACTCAAGGCCAACCCGCGTGCGCGCAGTGCCGTCATGCGCGTGGCGGAGAAGCTGCGGTGAGTCGCCTGTTCGCCAAGCCATTGCCAGGCGGAAGCTTCCTGATGCTTCTGCTGTTCGTTGGCGTGCTGGTGTCGGCCATCGCTGTCTCCTACAGCGCGCACTGGAACCGCCAGTTGCTCAACACGCTCTACAACGAGCTGAGCGAACGCGACAAGGCCCAGGCTGAGTGGGGGCGCCTGATTCTCGAGCAGAGCACCTGGACTGCCCACAGCCGCATCGAAAACCTGGCCGCCGGCCAGTTGAAGATGCGCGTGCCCAACGCTGACGAAGTGCGGATGGTGACGCCATGATGAAGCTCGAGGGTGCACTCTACCCCTGGCGCTTCCGGGTCGTCGTTGGCCTGCTGGCGTTGATGGTCGGCGCCATCAGCTGGCGGATCATCGACCTGCAGGTGGTCGACCGCGACTTCCTCAAGGGCCAGGGTGATGCTCGCAGCCTGCGCCATATTCCGATTCCTGCACACCGTGGCCTGATCACCGATCGCAATGGTGAGCCTCTGGCTGTCAGTACGCCGGTCACCACGCTGTGGGCCAACCCCAAGGAAATGCAGGCGTCCAAGGATCGCTGGCCGCAACTGGCCGCTGTGCTGGGGCAGAACCCGCAGCAATTGATCGAGCGCCTCACCCAGCAGGCCAACAAGGAGTTCATCTATCTGGTTCGTGGCCTCACGCCCGAGCAGGGCCAGCAGGTGCTCGACCTTAAAGTGCCCGGTGTCTACGGCCTCGAAGAGTTCCGCCGCTTCTATCCGGCGGGTGATGTCACCGCGCACATGGTGGGTTTCACCGACCTGGATGACCATGGCCGTGAAGGTGTCGAGCTCGCCTATGACGAGTGGCTGGCCGGGGTGCCTGGCAAGCGACAAGTGATCAAGGACCGGCGCGGTCGCCTGATCAAGGATATTCAAGTCACCAAGAACGCCAAGGCCGGTAAGACCTTGGCGTTGTCGATAGATCTGCGCCTGCAGTACCTGGCGACTCGCGAGCTGCGCAACGCCATCGCCGAACAGGACGCCAAGGCCGGCAGCCTGGTGATCATGGACGTCAAGACCGGCGAGGTCCTGGCGATGGTCAACCAGCCAACGTACAACCCCAACAACCGCCGCAGCATGTTCCCGGCAGCCATGCGTAACCGGGCCATCATCGATGTCTTCGAGCCCGGCTCCACGGTCAAGCCGATCTCCATGAGTGCGGCGCTGCAGAGCGGGCGCTGGAAACCGACCGACAAGGTCGAGGTGTATCCGGGCAGCCTGCAGATCGGTCGCTACACGATCAAGGACGTGTCCAGGAGCGAGGGCCCGATTCTCGACCTGACCGGCATCCTGATCAACTCCAGTAACGTCGGCATGAGCAAGATCGCCTTCGATATCGGCGGCGAAGCCATCTATCGGGTGATGTCGCAGGTCGGCTTGGGGCAGTACACCGGCCTGGGCTTCCCGGGCGAGCGTGTTGGCAACCTGCCCAATCATCGTGAGTGGCGCAAGGCCGAGACAGCCACGCTGTCCTATGGATACGGCGTATCGGTCACCGCTCTGCAGTTGGTTCACGCCTACGCCGCGCTGGCCAACGACGGCAAGATGGTGCCGCTGTCGATTCTCAAGGTCGACAAGGCGCCGGAAGCCGTGCAAGCCATTCCGCAAGAAACCGCAAAGACCGTGCAGGGCATGTTGCAGCAGGTGATCGAGGCGCCGCGTGGTGTGTTCCGCGCCCAGGTGCCGTTCTACCACGTCGCTGGCAAGTCGGGTACGGCGCGCAAGGCCACGGTCGGCTCCAAGGGCTACACCGAAAACGCCTACCGCTCGCTGTTCGCAGGCTTCGGCCCGATGAGCGACCCGCGCTACGCCATCGTTGTGGTCATCGACGAGCCGGGCAAGGGCGGCTACTTCGGTGGCCTGGTCTCGGCGCCGGTGTTCAGCAAGGTCATGTCCGGCACCCTGCGGCTGATGAACGTGCCGCCGGATAACCTGCCGCCCGCGAACGCGCAGCAGGCCAGTGCAGTACCCGCCAAGGGAGGGCGTGGTTGATGACGATGCCATTGAGCAAGCTTTTCGCCCACGCCAGCCGCGATCCGTTGATTCGCGAGCTGACGCTCGACAGCCGCCAGGTGCGGCCGGGTGATCTGTTCCTGGCAGTGCCGGGTGCCAAGGTCGATGGTCGTGATCACATCGTCGATGCGCTTGCCCGCGGTGCCGCCGCCATCGCCTATGAAGAGCAGGGCGCCACGGTGTTGCCGCTGACCGACGTGCCGCTGATTCCGGTCAAGGGCCTGATCGCGCAACTGTCGGCCATCGCCGGCCGCTTCTATGGCGAGCCGAGCCGCCAACTCAATCTGGTCGGTGTGACCGGCACCAACGGCAAGACCAGCGTGACGCAACTGCTCGCCCAGGCCCTTGATCAGTTGGGCCAGCGCTGCGGTCTGATCGGCACCTTGGGCACCGGTTTCTACGGGGACTTGCAGAGCGGCCGCCTGACCACGCCGGATCCGATCGCCGTGCAAGCCACGCTCAACGACCTGAAGAAGGGTGGCGCTGAGGCTGTGGCGATGGAAGTGTCTTCCCATGCCCTGGAGCAGGGGCGCGTGGCAGCACTGGCCTTCGATATCGCGGTGATGACCAACCTGTCGCGCGATCACCTTGACTACCACGGCAGCATGCAGGCCTACGAGGCCGCCAAGGCCAAGCTGTTCGCCTGGCCGGACCTGCGCTGGCAGGTGGTCAACCTGGACGACGCCTTTGGCCGTCGTCTGGCCGAGGACTTTGCCCGCCGCCCGAGTGCCGATCATATCGAGACCCGGCTGCTCAGCTATAGCCTGGAAAACCCGGACGCCTCGCTGTTCTGCCGCGAAGCCCATTTCGACGACGATGGCGTGCGCGCCCTCCTGGTCACCGCTCAAGGCGAACGCACACTGCGCAGCCAACTGCTCGGGCGTTTCAACCTGAGCAACATGCTCGCTGCCGTGGCCACGCTGCTGGCGCTGGATTACTCGCTGGACGAAATCCTGAAAGTCATCCCGCAGTTGCAAGGGCCTGTCGGTCGCATGCAGCGCCTGGGCGGGGGAGCCAAACCGCTGGTGGTGGTCGATTACGCGCACACCCCCGATGCGCTGGAAAAGGTGCTCGAAGCCCTGCGTCCGCACGCCCACGGCAAGCTGCTGTGCCTGTTCGGTTGCGGCGGGGATCGCGATCGCGGCAAGCGTCCGCTGATGGCCGAAGTGGCCGAGCGTCTTGCCGACCGCGTGCTGGTCACCGACGACAACCCGCGTACCGAGGATCCGCTGCGGATCTTCGATGACATTCGCCCTGGTTTCGCCAAGCCTGCCGACGCCGAGTTCGTCGCCGGTCGCGGCGAAGCCATCGCACACCTGATCGCCACCGCTGCCGCCGACGATGTGATCGTGCTGGCCGGCAAGGGGCACGAGGATTACCAGGAGATCAATGGCGAGCGCCTTGTTTTCTCCGATCTGGTCGAAGCCGAGAAGGCGCTTTCAGCCTGGGAGGCTCCACATGCTTAAGCCCATGACACTCAGCCAGCTGACCGCAGCACTGAGTGCTCGTCTGGTCGGGGCCGACGCCACCTTCACCGGTGTCAGCATCGACAGCCGCAGCGTGGCTGCGGGGCAACTGTTCATTGCACTGACCGGTCCGCGTTTCGATGGCCACGACTACCTTGCCGATGTGAAGGCCAAGGGCGCCGTGGCCGCGTTGGTCGAGCGCGAAATCGCCGATGTCGACCTGCCGCAACTGCTGGTCGCCGATTGCCGCGTGGCGCTTGGCCTGCTGGGCGCGCTCAATCGCGCCGCCTTTGACAAACCGGTGGTCGCCATCACCGGCTCCAGCGGCAAGACCACGGTCAAGGAGATGCTGGCCTCCATTCTGCGCACCCGCGGCCTTGTACATGCCACCCGTGGCAACCTGAACAACGACCTCGGCGCGCCACTGACGTTGCTGGAGATCGCGCCCGATCACAGTGCTGCGGTGATCGAGCTGGGTGCCTCGCGCATCGGCGAGATTCGCTACACCGTTGGCCTGACCCAGCCACAAGTCGTCATCCTTAACAACGCCGGCACGGCCCACGTAGGTGAATTCGGCGGCCCGGAGAAGATCGTCGAGGCCAAGGGCGAGATTCTCGAAGGTTTGGGTGAGGGCGGTATCGCCGTGCTCAATCTGGACGACAAGGCCTTTGACATCTGGCACAAGCGCGCCGGCGCGCACCAGGTGCTGAGCTTTGCCCTGAGCAACGAGAAGGCCGACTTCCACGCCAGCGACGTCGGTCGCGACGCGCGCGGCTGCCCCTCGTTCACCCTGCACGGCCCGAGCGGTAGTGCGCCGGTGCAGTTGAACCTGCTTGGCACGCATAACGTCGCCAACGCGCTGGCCGCTGCGGCTGGCGCCCATGCCGTAGGTGTGAGCCTGCCGGGCATCGCCGCCGGCCTTGCCGCAGTGCAGCCGGTCAAGGGCCGTTCCGTGGCACAGATCGCACCCAGCGGTGCGCGGGTGATCGACGACACCTACAACGCAAATCCCACCTCGATGTGTGCCGCCATTGATATACTCGCCGGCTTTTCCGGACGCACCGTCCTGGTGCTCGGGGATATCGGTGAACTGGGGCAATGGGCCGAGGAAGGCCATCGTCAGGTGGGCGACTATGCGCGCGGCAAGGTCGATGCCTTGTACGCGACTGGCGCCAACATGGTTCATGCGGTTCAGGCGTTCGGCGCCAATGCTCGCCATTTCGCTACTCAAGCTGAGCTGATCGACGCCGTTCGTGCCGAGAGCGTCAGCGATACCACTATCTTGATCAAGGGCTCGCGCAGCGCTGCGATGGAAAACGTCGTGGCTGCATTGTGTGGTGCCAGCGGGGAGAAACATTAATGCTGCTGCTGTTGGCTGAGTATCTGCAACAGTTCTACAAGGGCTTCGCGGTCTTCCAGTACCTGTCCCTGCGCGGGATCCTGGGTGTGTTGACGGCGTTGTCCCTGGCACTGTGGCTGGGGCCCTGGATGATTCGTACCCTGCAGATTCGCCAGATCGGCCAGGCTGTGCGTAACGACGGCCCGCAATCGCACCTGTCCAAGTCCGGCACCCCGACCATGGGCGGTGCGCTGATCCTGTCCGCCATCGCCATCAGCACCTTGCTGTGGGCCGACCTTACCAATCGCTATGTATGGGTCGTGTTGATCGTCACCCTGCTGTTCGGCGCCATCGGCTGGGTCGACGACTACCGCAAGGTGATCGAGAAGAACTCGCGTGGCCTGCCGAGCCGCTGGAAGTACTTCTGGCAGTCGGTGTTCGGACTCGGGGCTGCGGTCTTCCTCTACATGACCGCCCCGACCAGCGTCGAAACCACGCTGATCGTGCCGTTCCTCAAGGACTTCACCATCCCCCTGGGCGTTGGCTTCGTGGTGCTGACCTACTTCGTCATCGTCGGTTCGAGCAACGCGGTCAACCTGACCGACGGCCTCGATGGTCTGGCGATCATGCCGACGGTGATGGTCGGCGGTGCGCTGGGCATCTTCTGCTACCTGTCGGGCAACGTGAAGTTCGCCGAGTACCTGCTGATCCCTTATGTGCCGGGCTCGGGTGAGCTGATCGTGTTCTGCGGTGCGCTGATCGGTGCAGGCCTGGGCTTCCTCTGGTTCAACACCTACCCGGCACAGGTCTTCATGGGTGACGTCGGTGCCCTGGCGCTGGGTGCGGCGCTGGGCACCATCGCCGTGATCGTCCGCCAGGAAATCGTGCTGTTCATCATGGGCGGCATCTTCGTGGTGGAAACCCTGTCGGTGGTGATCCAGGTCGCATCGTTCAAGTTGACCGGCAAGCGTGTGTTCCGCATGGCGCCGATCCATCACCATTTCGAACTCAAGGGTTGGCCCGAGCCGCGGGTGATCGTCCGATTCTGGATCATCACCGTGATTCTGGTGCTGATCGGCCTTGCCACCCTGAAACTGAGGTAAACGAGCGTGTCACTGATCGCTTCCGACCAATTCCGCATCGTTGTCGGCCTCGGCAAGAGCGGCATGTCCCTGGTTCGCTTCCTGGCGAACCGGGGCATTGCCTTTGCGGTCGCCGATACCCGCGAGCAACCGCCGGAACTGGACACCCTGCGCCGTGAATACCCGCAGGTGGAAGTGCGCTGTGGTGAACTGGATGTGGACTTCCTGTGCCGCGCTAACGAGCTCTACGTAAGCCCGGGCCTGGCCTTGGCTACCCCGGCGTTGCAGCAGGCCGCCGCGCGCGGCGTGAAACTCTCCGGTGACATCGAGCTGTTCGCACGCCATGCCAAGGCGCCCATCGTTGCCATCAGCGGCTCCAACGCCAAGAGCACGGTGACCACCCTGGTCGGCGAAATGGCTGCCAAGGCCGGCAAGCGTGTCGCTGTCGGCGGCAACCTCGGCACCCCGGCGCTGGACCTGCTCGACGATGCGGTCGAGTTGTACGTCATGGAGCTGTCGAGCTTCCAGCTGGAGACTACCGACCAGCTCAACGCCGAAGTGGCCACCGTGCTGAACATCAGCGAAGACCACATGGATCGCTACAGCGGCCTGCCGGCCTATCACCTGGCCAAGCACCGCATCTTCCGCGGTGCGCGCCAGGTGGTAGTCAACCGTCAGGACGCCCTCAGCCGGCCCCTGCCCGTCGAAGGTCGTCCATGCTGGACATTCGGCCTCAACGCCCCGGACTTCAAGGCTTTTGGCCTGCGTGAAGTGGAGGGCGAGAAGTATCTGGCCTTCGAGTTCCAGACCCTGATGCCGGTGCGTGAGCTGAAGATCCGCGGTGCCCATAACCAGAGCAATGCCCTGGCAGCCCTGGCTCTGGGCCATGCCGCCGGTCTGCCGTTCGAGCCGATGCTCGAGGCTCTGCGCGAGTTCAAGGGGCTTGTCCATCGCTGCCAGTGGATCCGCGAGCGCAATGGCGTGAACTGGTACGACGACTCCAAAGCTACCAACGTCGGTGCTGCCCTGGCGGCCATCGAAGGCCTGGGTGCCGACATCGAAGGCAAGCTGGTGCTGATCGCCGGTGGCGATGGCAAGGGCGCTGATTTCGCCGCCTTGCGCCAGCCGGTCGCTGCCTATTGCCGCGCTGTGGTGTTGCTGGGGCGTGACGCCGAGCGCCTGGCCGAGACGTTCGGCGACAGCGTGCCGCTGGTCCGGGTCAAGACCCTGGACGAAGCCGTGCAGCGCTGCGCCGAGCTCGCCCAGCCAGGTGACGCGGTGCTGCTGTCGCCGGCCTGCGCCAGCCTCGACATGTTCAAGAACTTCGAAGAACGCGGGCGCCTGTTCGCCCAGGCAGCGGAGGGGCTGGCATGATCTTCGGCATCATCAAGCCGTATCCGTCGCCGCTGATCAGCGGTCGTGGCATCGACATCGACTTCGCCTTCCTTGCTGGCTGCCTGGCCTTGCTGGGGTTGGGCCTGGTAATGATCACCTCGGCGTCCTCGGAAGTGGCCGCCGTGCAGTCCGGCAATCCGCTCTATCACATGATCCGCCATCTGGTGTATGTCGCGATCGGCCTTGTTGCCTGCGGTGTGACCATGATGGTGCCGATCGCCACCTGGCAGCGCATGGGTTTCATGATGCTGATCGGCGCCTTCGGCCTGCTGGTGCTGGTACTGGTGCCGGGCATTGGTCGGGAAGTGAACGGTTCGATGCGCTGGATCGGCTTCAGCTTCTTCAACGTCCAGCCTTCTGAGATCGCCAAGGTCTTCGTGGTCATCTATCTGGCGGGTTACCTGGTACGCCGCCAGACCGAGGTGCGCGAGAGCTGGATGGGCTTCTTCAAACCGTTCATCGTCCTGCTGCCCATGGCCGGCCTGCTGCTGATGGAGCCGGACTTCGGCGCCACCGTGGTGATGATGGGCGCTGCGGCGGCCATGCTGTTCCTGGGAGGGGTGGGGCTGTTCCGCTTCTCGCTGATGGTGGTGCTGGCGGTGGTCGCGGTGTTCGTCCTGGTCCAGGCGCAACCCTACCGGATGGCGCGTCTGATCACCTTCACCGACCCCTGGTCCGATCAGTTCGGTTCGGGCTACCAGCTGACCCAGGCACTGATCGCCTTCGGTCGTGGCGAGTGGCTGGGCGTTGGCCTGGGCAACAGCGTACAGAAACAGTTCTACCTGCCTGAGGCGCACACCGACTTCGTGTTCTCGGTGCTGGCCGAAGAGCTTGGTGTAGTCGGCTCGCTGTGCACCGTCGCGCTGTTCGTGTTTGTCACCATCCGCGCCTTGTACATCGGCCTGTGGGCCGAGAAGGCCAAGCAGTTCTTCGCCGCCTACATGGCCTTCGGCCTGGCCTTCCTGTGGATCGGCCAGTTCCTGATCAACATTGGTGTGAACGTGGGCCTGCTGCCGACCAAGGGGCTGACGCTGCCATTCCTCAGCTACGGGGGCAGCTCGCTGGTGATCTGCTGCGCCTGCGTGGGGCTGTTGCTGCGTATCGAGTGGGAGAGTCGAACGCACCTGGGCAGCGAGGAGCACGAGTTCAAGGAGAGCGATTTTGCCGAGGAGACCAGTCATGGCCGCTGATGGCAAGAACGTACTGATCATGGCCGGTGGCACCGGGGGGCATGTGTTCCCGGCCCTGGCCTGCGCCCGCGAATTCCAGGCGCGCGGCTACAGCGTGCACTGGCTCGGTACGCCACGGGGTATCGAGAACGAACTGGTGCCTCAGGCAGGCTTGCCGCTGCACCTGATCCAGGTCAGCGGGCTGCGTGGCAAGGGCAAGCTGTCGCTGCTCAAGGCGCCGTTCACCCTGGTCAAGGCCGTGCTGCAGGCGCGGCGCATCATTCGTGAGCTCAAGCCGGTGTGCGTGCTGGGCTTTGGCGGCTATGTCACAGGCCCAGGCGGTGTTGCCGCGCGGCTGTGCGGTGTGCCGCTGGTGATTCACGAACAGAACGCCCGTGCAGGTACCGCCAATCGCCTGCTGGTGCCACTGGCCGCGCGAGTCTGCGAAGCTTTCCCCGACACGTTCGCTGCCAGCGAGAAGCGTCGGACCACCGGTAACCCGGTGCGCCCCGAACTGTTCCTGGAAACGCCTCGTGCGGCACTTGCCGAGCGTCGTGCGCGTCTTCTGGTGCTCGGTGGCAGCCTCGGTGCGGAACCATTGAACAAATTGCTGCCTAAGGCCCTGTCCGAAGTGACTGCAGACCTGCGGCCAGAGGTGTTCCACCAGGCTGGCAAGCAACATGCGTCGATCACCGCCGAGCGTTATCGCGAGGCCGGTATCGAGGCTCAGGTAGAGCCTTTCATCAAAGACATGGCCCACGCTTATGGCTGGGCCGACATGGTGGTGTGCCGGGCCGGCGCCCTGACCGTCAGCGAACTCGCGGCGGCAGGCCTGCCCTCGATGCTGGTGCCCTTGCCCCACGCGATCGACGATCACCAGACTCACAACGCCCAATATCTGGCTCGCGAAGGTGCCGCCTTCCTGATGCCACAAGCGACAACTGGCGCAGCGCAGCTCGCTGAACGCCTGAACGAGGTGCTGATGCAACCCGAGAAACTCAACACCATGGCCGGCACTGCGCGCCGCCTGGCCAAGCCTGCTGCAACCAGCACCGTGGTCGATATCTGCCTGGAGGTGGCCCATGGTTGAAAGCCAGAAAGCCATGCCGCAGCCCAAGATGGGCCGCATTCGCCGCATTCACTTCGTCGGTATCGGCGGCGTGGGCATGTGCGGTATCGCCGAAGTGCTGCTGAACCTGGGCTACGAAGTGTCCGGTTCCGACCTCAAGGCCTCGCCGGTCACCCAGCGCCTGGAGTCGTTCGGCGCCGAAATTTTCGTGGGTCACCGTGCCGAGAACGCTGCCACCGCCGATGTACTGGTCGTCTCCAGCGCAATCAATCCGGCCAACCCTGAAGTTGCCACGGCGCTCGAACGCCGTATTCCGGTGGTGCCGCGTGCCGAGATGCTGGCCGAGCTGATGCGCTACCGCCACGGCATCGCTGTCGCCGGTACCCACGGCAAGACCACTACCACCAGCCTGCTGGCCTCGGTGTTCGCTGCCGGTGGCCTGGATCCGACCTTCGTCATCGGTGGCCGTCTGACTGCGGCTGGCACCAACGCCCAGCTCGGCACCAGCCGCTACCTGATCGCCGAAGCCGATGAGAGCGACGCGAGCTTCCTGCACTTGCAGCCGATGGTCGCTGTCGTCACCAATATCGATGCCGACCACATGGCGACCTACGAGGGTGACTTCAACAAACTGAAGAAGACCTTCGTCGAGTTCCTGCACAACCTGCCGTTCTACGGCCTGGCCGTGATGTGCCTGGACGATCCGGTCGTGCGCGAGATTCTGCCTCAGGTCAAACGTCCGACCGTCACCTACGGCTTTAGCGAAGAAGCCGACATCCGCGCCATCAATGTGCGCCAGCAGGGCATGCAGACGCATTTCACCGTGCTGCGTCGCGACTGCGAGCCGCTGGAGGTGTCGGTGAACATGCCGGGCAACCACAATGTGCTCAACGCCCTGGCCACCATCGCCATTGCCACCGACGAGGGCATCAGTGACGACGCCATCATCCAGGGCCTGTCAGGCTTCCAGGGTGTGGGGCGACGCTTCCAGGTGTACGGCGAGCTGCCAGTCGAGGGCGGTAGCGTGATGCTGGTCGACGACTATGGCCATCACCCCACCGAGGTGGCGGCGGTGATCAAGGCCGTGCGCGGCGGTTGGCCGAGCCGGCGCCTGGTGATCGTTTACCAGCCGCACCGCTACAGCCGCACCCGCGATCTTTACGACGACTTCGTGCAGGTGCTGGGTGATGCCAACGTGCTGCTGCTGATGGAGGTCTATCCGGCCGGCGAGGAGCCGATCCCCGGCGCCGACAGCCGCCAGCTGTGCCACAGCATCCGCCAGCGCGGCAAGCTGGACCCGATCTACATCGAACGTGGTGCCGAGCTCGCGCCACTGGTCAAGCCACTGCTGCGCGCTGGCGACATCCTGATCTGCCAGGGTGCCGGCGATGTGGGTGGCCTGGCCCCGCAACTGATGAAAAGCCCGCTGTTCGCTGGCGCTGTCGCCAAGCAGGAGAAACCGCTGTGAGTACCGCCTACGACAAACTGCACTCCACGCTCGACGTCAAGGCCTTCGGCCGCGTCGCCGTGCTGTATGGAGGCAAGAGCGCCGAGCGCGAGGTTTCGCTCAAGTCGGGCGCCGCGGTGATCGAGGCGCTGACCTCGGCCGGCGTGGATGTGGTTGCCATCGATGTGGGTGACGATCTGCTCGCCCGCTTGCAAAGCGAGAAGATCGACCGCGCTTTCATCATTCTTCACGGCCGTGGTGGTGAAGACGGCAGCATGCAAGGCCTGCTCGAGTGCCTGGGCATTCCCTACACCGGCAGCGGCATCCTCGCCTCGGCGCTGGCCATGGACAAACTGCGCACCAAGCAGGTGTGGCAGAGCCTGGGCATTCCGACCCCGCGTCACGCCGTGCTGGCCAGCGAAAGCGACTGTGTCGAGGCCGGCAAGGAACTGGGCTTCCCGCTGATCGTCAAACCGGCCCATGAAGGTTCCAGCATCGGCATGGCCAAGGTGAACAGCGTCGAAGAGCTGGTTGCCGCCTGGAAGGACGCCGCCAAGTACGACTCCCAGGTACTGGTCGAGCAATGGATCCACGGTCCGGAGTTCACCATTGCGGTGCTGCGCGGGCAGGTGCTGCCACCGATCGCACTGGGTACGCCGCACGTGTTCTACGACTACGACGCCAAGTACATCGCCAACGACACCCAGTACCGCATTCCATGCGGCCTGGACGCTGGCAAGGAACAGGAACTGATGGACCTGACTGCCCGCGCTTGCGATGCCATCGGCATCGAGGGCTGGGGCCGTCTGGATGTAATGCAGGACGAGCAGGGCCGGTTCTGGCTGCTCGAAGTCAACACCGCACCCGGCATGACCGATCATAGCCTGGTGCCCATGGCGGCCCGCGCGGCAGGTCTGGACTTCCAGCAGCTGGTGCTGGCGATCCTGGCCGAAAGCGTAGCGACGCGAGGTTAAGAGCCATGCAAGGCGCAATGATACGTCAGCAGCAACCCGTCACCGGCCGCAGCAAGCCGGTGCCGCGCGGTGCCAGCCGACTGGTGGCCGACGAGCCCGTATCGGCGCGCCTGCCACGGCCCAGCTTCGGTGGGTTGAAACGCCTGCTGTGGCCGGTGCTGCTGGTCGCTGCCGGCTTCGGTGCCTACGAAGGCGCGATCCGGTTGATGCCTTACGCCGACCGCCCGATCACCAAGATCGCCGTGCAAGGCGACCTGAGCTACATCAGCCAGCAGGCGGTGCAGCAGCGTATCGCGCCTTATGTCGCGGCGAGCTTCTTCAGTGTCGATCTGCCGGCGATGCGTACAGAACTCGAGCAGATGCCATGGATCGCCCACGCCGAAGTGCGTCGGGTATGGCCGGACGAGGTGGTGATCCGCCTCGAGGAACAACTGCCGGTCGCGCGCTGGGGCGATGAGGCCTTGCTCAACAACCAGGGCCAGGCGTTCACCCCGCGCGAGCTGGCCAACTATGAGCATTTGCCGCAGCTGTTCGGGCCGCAGCGCGCTCAGCAACAAGTCATGCAGCAGTATCAGGTATTGAGCCAGATGCTGCGCCCCATGGGCTTCTCCATCGCTCGCCTGGAGCTGCGCGAGCGAGGCAGCTGGTTCCTGACCACCGGTGCGGGTAGCGCCGGTCCTGGCATCGAGCTGCTGTTGGGGCGCGATCATCTGGTGGAGAAGATGCGCCGGTTCATTGCCATATACGACAAGACACTCAAAGAGCAGATCACCAACATCGCCCGCATCGATCTGCGATACGCCAACGGATTAGCGGTTGGCTGGCGGGAACCGAATGCACCGACGACGGCCCAACCCGCCGTTGCGAAGAATTAGAGAGAGGCAGGACCATGGCAAACGCGCATAGCGGCAAAATGATCGTCGGGCTGGACATTGGCACCTCCAAGGTGGTGGCGCTGGTTGGCGAAGTGGCGGCGGACGGCACCCTCGAGATCGTCGGGATCGGTACGCATCCGTCCCGCGGCTTGAAGAAAGGCGTGGTGGTGAACATCGAGTCGACCGTGCAGTCGATCCAGCGCGCGGTGGAAGAAGCGCAGCTGATGGCCGGCTGCCGCATCCACTCGGCGTTCGTCGGTGTAGCCGGCAACCACATCCGCAGCCTGAACTCCCATGGCATCGTCGCCATCCGCGACCGTGAGGTCAGCGTCGCCGACCTCGAGCGCGTGCTCGACGCTGCCCAGGCCGTGGCCATCCCGGCCGACCAGCGCGTGCTGCACACCCTGCCCCAGGACTACGTGATCGACAACCAGGAAGGTGTGCGCGAGCCACTGGGCATGTCTGGCGTGCGTCTGGAAGCGAAAGTCCATGTGGTCACCTGTGCGGTCAACGCCGCCCAGAACATCGAGAAGTGCGTGCGCCGCTGCGGCCTCGAGATTGACGACATCATTCTCGAACAACTGGCCTCGGCTTATTCGGTGCTGACCGATGACGAGAAAGAACTGGGCGTGTGCCTGGTGGACATCGGCGGCGGCACTACCGACATCGCCATCTTCACCGAAGGCGCGATCCGCCACACCGCGGTGATCCCGATCGCCGGCGACCAGGTCACCAACGACATCGCCATGGCCCTGCGTACACCTACGCAGTACGCCGAGGAAATCAAGATCCGCTACGCCTGCGCCCTGGCCAAGCTGGCCGGCGCCGGCGAGACCATCAAGGTGCCGAGCGTCGGCGATCGTCCGCCGCGCGAACTGTCGCGCCAGGCCCTGGCAGAAGTGGTCGAGCCGCGTTACGACGAGCTCTTCACCCTGATCCAGGCCGAGTTGCGTCGCAGCGGCTACGAGGATCTGGTGCCGGCCGGCATCGTCCTGACCGGCGGTACATCGAAGATGGAAGGCGCCGTGGAACTGGCCGAGGAAATCTTCCACATGCCGGTACGCCTCGGCGTGCCGCACAGCGTTCGGGGGCTGAGCGACGTGGTGCGCAACCCGATCTATTCAACCGGCGTGGGACTGCTCACCTACGGCCTGCAAAAGCAGACCGAGGACCTGCCCCTGACCGGCAACAGTAGCAGCAACAGCTATGGCGATGAACCTAAGGCCCCGGTGCTTGAGCGCTTCAAGCGCTGGGTCCAAGGCAACTTCTAAGTTTCAAAGCAGTAGTGGTAGGCGCAAAAACTAGAGAACTGTAAGGAGAGGGAAAATGTTCGAGCTCGTAGACAACGTCCCGCAAAGCCCGGTCATCAAAGTGATCGGTGTCGGTGGTGGTGGTGGCAACGCCGTCAACCACATGGTCAAAAGCAGCATCGAAGGTGTGGAATTCATCTGCGCCAACACCGATGCCCAGGCGCTGAAGAACATTGGCGCACGCACCATCCTGCAACTGGGGACCGGTGTGACCAAGGGCCTGGGTGCCGGTGCCAATCCGGAAGTCGGTCGTCAGGCCGCGCTGGAAGACCGTGAGCGCATCGCCGAAGTGCTGCAAGGCACCAACATGGTGTTCATCACCACTGGCATGGGCGGCGGTACCGGTACCGGTGCTGCGCCGATCATCGCCGAAGTGGCCAAGGAAATGGGCATCCTCACCGTTGCGGTGGTGACCCGTCCGTTCCCGTTCGAGGGGCGCAAGCGCATGCAGATCGCCGATGAAGGCATCCGCATGCTGGCTGAAAGCGTTGACTCGCTGATCACCATCCCCAACGAGAAGCTGCTGACCATCCTGGGCAAGGATGCAAGCCTGCTGTCTGCCTTCGCCAAGGCCGACGACGTGCTGGCTGGCGCCGTGCGCGGTATCTCCGACATCATCAAGCGTCCGGGCATGATCAACGTCGACTTCGCCGACGTTCGTACCGTGATGGGCGAGATGGGCATGGCCATGATGGGCACCGGCTGCGCCAGCGGTCCGAACCGTGCTCGTGAAGCCACCGAGGCGGCGATCCGCAACCCGCTGCTCGAAGACGTCAACCTGCAGGGTGCCCGCGGTATCCTGGTGAACATCACCGCAGGTCCTGACCTGTCGCTGGGTGAGTACTCCGACGTGGGTAGCATCATCGAGGCCTTCGCCTCCGACCACGCGATGGTCAAGGTCGGCACCGTGATCGATCCTGACATGCGCGACGAGCTGCACGTCACCGTGGTCGCTACTGGCCTGGGTGCGCGCATCGAGAAGCCGGTCAAGGTCGTCGACAACACGCTGCAGACCGCACAGCAGGTGTACGAGTCCTCCAACCCGGCTCCGGTTCGCCAGGAGCAGTCGGCGGTGAACTACCGTGACCTGGAGCGTCCGACCGTGATGCGCAACCAGGCACACGCAGGCGCTGCGGCTGCGGCTAAACTCAACCCACAGGACGATCTGGACTACCTTGACATCCCGGCCTTCCTGCGTCGCCAGGCCGATTGATGGAATTTATCAGGGGTATAAGGGTGATTGGTGTTCAGCAAAGGCCGGGTCTGCTATCATTCTCAGCCTTTGTTGATACCAATTCGCAATTAGCGCTAAAGCGGCCAATGCCATGATTAGACAACGCACCCTGAAGAATACCATTCGTGCCACAGGTGTCGGCCTGCATTCCGGAGAGAAGGTCTACCTGACTCTCAAGCCAGCACCCGTGGATACCGGCATCGTTTTCCGCCGCGCTGACCTCGACCCTGTGGTCGAGATCCCGGCGCGTGCGGCCAACGTCGGCGAGACAACCATGTCGACGACGCTGGTCAACGGTGACGTCAAGGTCGATACGGTCGAGCACCTGCTCTCTGCCATGGCGGGCCTGGGCATCGATAACGCCTACGTCGAGCTCTCCGCCTCGGAAGTGCCGATCATGGATGGCAGCGCCGGTCCCTTTGTATTCCTGATTCAGTCCGCCGGCCTGGAAGAACAGGACGCCGCTAAAAAGTTCATCCGTATCCTGCGCGAAGTCAGCGTGGAGGAGGGCGACAAGCGCGCCACCTTCCTGCCCTTCGACGGGTTCAAGGTGAGCTTCGAGATCGACTTCGATCACCCGGTCCTCAAGGGCCAGACCCAGAGTGCAGTGGTTGATTTCTCCAGCACGTCGTTCGTGAAGGAAGTCAGCCGAGCACGCACCTTCGGTTTCATGCGTGACATCGAGTACCTGCGCAAGCACAACCTTGCGTTGGGTGGCAGTGTCGAGAACGCCATCGTGGTCGACGAGACCGGTGTGCTCAACGAAGACGGACTTCGCTCCGATGACGAATTCGTCAAGCACAAGATCCTCGACGCCATTGGCGACCTCTATCTGCTGGGCAACAGCCTGATCGGCGAGTTCAAGGGCTACAAGTCCGGACACGCGCTGAACAACCAGTTGCTGCGCAAGCTGATCGCAGAAACGGACGCCTGGGAAGTGGTGACTTTCGAAGATGCCAGTACGGCACCGATCTCCTACATGCGCCCTGTTGCGGCCGTGTAAGTTCGAACACTCTCTAGTTCATTGAGGCCACCTTCGGGTGGCCTTTTTTATTGGCGCGCCCATGGCCGAGCGGTGTTTGACGCCTTCGCAGATAACGCCTGGAACTTCAGGTCTTGTCGTGGGCGTGTGCTGCAAGCCGTTCCAGCGCGGCCCGCAGTTTTTCGTCATCAATGCCTTGCGCCGTCTCGCGCAGGCTTTGTGCCGCTTGTTGCGACAACTCGGTGGTGTGTGTCGGGCGCGCGGGTGCGCCAACTGGTGGTTGCACCTGGAACTTGATGCGCTGCAGGTTGGCGAAGGCTTCCATGGCTCGCAGCGTTGTCAGCAGGCGCTTCTGCTGGTAGCGCAGACGCGTTGCCCAATGGCCGTCCGTCACCACCAGGAGCAGACAGCCATCGCGCCAGGAGGCCACATGGCAGTGTGCCCTGGCAGCGGGCTGCAACTGGCTTTCCAGCAAACGCTGCAGGTGCTCGAGGCGCTCGGCCTGGTTGAGCAGCAGGCGCAGCGGCCTGGCCTGGCGCAGCAAGGCGGCGGGTGGCTGGGCAGAAGGGGGTTTGTAGGCCATCGGAGTACGCATGAGGTTACAAGATTGGCAGTCTAACAGATGCCGCCAGGGCCGTTGCCTGTGCCGGACGCTTTGCCGGCAGCACCGATCCCGGGGGCGGTGCAGAGGGTGCAGGCGCAGGCCCGCCCGCGAGGACGCCAAACACGTTTCATCTCTGGCCGCCTTGAACTTGAGGAAAATGTCCCTATGTTAGAGAGGCCCCGTTTAAAGCGCTGTGCCAGCATCGTGGAAATCCACCACTTTCCTCACCAACGTTTCCGGGTAGAATGCTCGTTCGCATGCGGCCCAAGGGCTGCACGGGCGACTCACGGGGCCGCCCTCCATCCCTAAGTGTGGAAGATCCTGCCGATATGTTTGCGCCTTTGTTAAAAAAACTTTTTGGAAGCAAGAACGAGCGTGAAATCAAGCGCATGCTCAAGACGGTCAGCACCGTCAATGCCTTCGAAGAGAAGATGGTGGCCCTCTCCGACGAGCAACTGCGTGGCAAGACCGCAGAGTTCAAAGAGCGCCTGGCCAAAGGCGAAACCCTCGACCAGTTGTTGCCCGAAGCCTTCGCCGTGGCCCGTGAGGCCGGCAAGCGTGTCATGGGCATGCGCCACTTCGATGTCCAGCTGATCGGTGGCATGACCCTGCATGAGGGCATGATCGCAGAAATGCGTACCGGTGAAGGCAAGACCTTGGTCGGTACCCTGGCGGTCTACCTGAATGCGCTGTCCGGAAAGGGCGTGCATGTGGTCACGGTCAACGACTACCTGGCTCGCCGTGACGCCAACTGGATGCGTCCGCTGTATGAATTCCTCGGCCTCAAGGTGGGCATCGTCTCGGCCTTCCAGCCGCCGGAAGAAAAGCGAGCCGCCTATGCTGCCGACATCACCTACGGCACCAACAACGAATTCGGTTTCGACTACCTGCGCGACAACATGGCGTTCAGCCAGGACGAGAAGTTCCAGCGTGAGCTGAACTTCGCCGTGATCGACGAAGTCGACTCCATCCTTATCGACGAAGCGCGTACCCCGCTGATCATCTCCGGTCAGGCCGAAGACAGCTCCAAGCTGTACATCGAGATCAACCGCCTGATCCCGCGCCTGAAGCAGCACATCGAGGAAGTCGAAGGCCAGGTGACTCAAGAGGGTCACTTCACCATCGACGAGAAGAGCCGCCAGGTCGAGCTCAACGAGGCCGGTCACCAGTTCATCGAGGAGATGCTCACCCAGTCCGGCCTGCTGGCCGAAGGCGAGAGCCTCTACTCGGCCCACAACCTGGGCCTGCTCACCCATGTCTACGCGGGCCTGCGTGCGCACAAGCTGTTCCACCGCAACGTCGAGTACATCGTCCAGGACGGCCAGATCCTGCTGATCGACGAGCATACCGGCCGTACCATGCCGGGCCGCCGCCTGTCCGAAGGCCTGCACCAGGCCATCGAGGCGAAGGAAAACCTGAACATCCAGGCCGAGAGCCAGACCCTGGCTTCGACCACCTTCCAGAACTACTTCCGTCTCTACACCAAGCTGTCCGGCATGACCGGTACTGCCGATACCGAAGCGTTCGAGTTCGCCCAGATCTACAACCTCAACGTGATGGTCATTCCGCCGAACAAGCCGCTGGCACGGAAGGACTTCAACGACCTGGTCTACCTCACCGCCGACGAGAAGTACGCGGCGATCATCGCCGACATCAAGGAAAGCATGGCCAAGGGCCGTCCCGTCCTGGTGGGTACCGCGACCATCGAGACCTCCGAGCACATGTCCAACCTTCTGCAGAAGGAAGGCATCGACCACAAGGTCCTGAACGCCAAGTACCACGAGAAGGAAGCCGAGATCATCGCCCAGGCCGGTGCGCCGGGCGCCCTGACGATCGCCACCAACATGGCCGGTCGTGGTACCGACATCCTGCTGGGCGGTAACTGGGAAGCCGAAGTCGCTGCCCTGGAAAACCCGACCAGCGAGCAGATCGCGCAGATCAAGGCCGACTGGCAGAAGCGCCACCAGCAGGTGCTGGAAGCCGGTGGCCTGCACGTGATCGCTTCCGAGCGTCACGAGTCGCGTCGTATCGACAACCAGCTGCGTGGCCGTGCCGGCCGTCAGGGCGATGCCGGTTCGAGCCGCTTCTACCTGTCGCTGGAAGACAGCCTGATGCGTATCTTCGCCTCCGACCGGGTGAAGAACTTCATGAAGGCGCTGGGCATGCAGTCCGGCGAAGCCATCGAGCACCGCATGGTCACCAACGCCATCGAAAAAGCGCAGCGCAAGGTCGAAGGTCGCAACTTCGACATCCGCAAGCAGCTGCTCGAATACGACGACGTGGCCAACGAGCAGCGCAAGGTGATCTACCACATGCGCAACAGCCTGCTGGCTGCCGAGAACATCGGCGACACCATCGCCGAGTTCCGCAAGGAAGTGCTCGACGCCACCATCAGCCAGCACATTCCGCCGCAGTCGCTGCCCGAGCAGTGGGACGTGGCGGGCCTTGAGGCCGCGCTGTCGAGCGACTTCGCCATGAAGCTGCCGATCCAGCAGTGGCTCGACGAGGACGATCACCTCTACGAGGAGACCCTGCGCGAGAAGCTGCTGAACGAGATCACCACTGCCTACACCGAGAAGGAAGACCAGGCCGGCATCGACGCCCTGCGCACCTTCGAGAAGCAGATTCTGCTGCGCGTGGTGGACGACCTTTGGAAAGACCACCTGTCGACCATGGATCACCTGCGTCACGGTATCCACCTGCGCGGCTACGCCCAGAAGAACCCGAAGCAGGAGTACAAGCGCGAGTCGTTCACCCTGTTCCAGGAGCTGCTCGAGTCGATCAAGCGCGACACCATCCGTGTGCTCTCGCACGTCCAGGTTCGCCGCGAAGACCCTGCCGAAGAAGAAGCCCGCCTGCGCCGCGAGGCCGAGGCACTGGCCAGCCGCATGCAGTTCCAGCATGCCGCAGCCCCAGGTCTGGAAAGCGAGCAACTGAGCGAGGAGGGCGCCGAAGTGGCTGTAGCCTCTGCGCCCGTTCGCAACGAACAGAAGCTGGGCCGCAACGAGCCGTGCTGGTGTGGTTCGGGCAAGAAGTTCAAGCATTGCCATGGTCAGATCGAGTGATTCGATCCGTCACCTGACATCTACAGGGCCGCTTGGCGGCCCATTGCGGCACAAGGCCGCTCCCACAGGCATCGCACAGAACCTGTAGGAGCGGCCTTGTGCCGCGATGGGGCGCAAAGCGGCCCCGCTTTTCGCAACTCATTCATTTTCTAGGAGCGCTCCAATGGCTGTCGGTCTCGGTCCCCTGCCTACCCTGCACCCGGTTCCCGGTTTCGAACTCGGCATCGCTTCGGCGGGCATCAAGCGCCCTGGGCGCAAGGACGTGGTGGTGATGCGCTGCGCCGAAGGCTCCAGCGTTGCCGGCGTGTTCACCCTCAACGCCTTCTGCGCCGCTCCCGTAATCCTCTCCAAGCAGCGCGTGCAGGGCACCGTGCGCTACTTGCTGACCAACACCGGTAACGCCAACGCCGGTACCGGTGCGCCGGGCCTGGCCGCCGCCGAGCGCACCTGCGCCAAGCTGGCCGAGCTGACCGGCGTGCCTGCCGAGTCCGTGCTGCCATTCTCCACCGGGGTGATCGGCGAGCCGCTGCCGGTCGAGAAGATCGAAGGTGCGCTGCAGGCTGCGCTGGACAACCTTTCGGAAAACAACTGGGCCGAAGCCGCTACTGGCATCATGACCACCGACACCCTGCCCAAGGGTGCCAGCCGTCAGTTCCAGCACGACGGCGTCACCGTCACGGTTACCGGGATCAGCAAAGGTGCAGGCATGATCCGCCCGAACATGGCCACCATGCTCGGATACATCGCCACCGACGCCAAGGTCGCCCCGGCTGTGCTCAAGGACCTGATGCTCGACGGTGCCAACAAGTCGTTCAACCGCATCACCATCGATGGCGACACCTCGACCAACGATTGCTGCATGCTGATCGCCACCGGCAAGGCCAACCTGCCGGAGGTGACCGAGGCAAGTGGCGCGCTGTTCGAAGCGCTGAAGAAGGCTGTGTTCGATGTGTGCATGGAAGTGGCCCAGGCCATCGTCCGTGATGGCGAAGGTGCCACCAAGTTCGTGACCGTGCAGGTCAATGGCGGCGGGAATCATCAGGAGTGCCTGGATGTCGGCTATGCCGTCGCTCATTCGCCGCTGATCAAGACTGCACTGTTCGCCTCCGACCCCAACTGGGGCCGCATTCTGGCTGCCGTCGGCCGTGCAGGCGTGCCGGAACTGGACGTCAGCCTGATCGATGTGTACCTGGACAGCGTGTGCATCGCCAGCAAGGGCGGTCGCAGCCCGAGCTACACCGAAGAGCAAGGTTCGGCGGTGATGGCCCAGGAGGAGATCACCATTCGTATCGAACTGGGTCGCGGCCAGTGCAGCGAAACCATCTGGACCACTGATCTGTCCCACGAGTACGTGAAGATCAACGCCGAATACCGTACCTGATCCACCCAAGGCCGCTGCCACAGGCTCGAAGGGGACCTGTGGAGCGGCCTTGTGTCGCGATGGGCTGCGCAGCAGCCCTGAATCCAAAGAGCAATGGAGCCGAACCATGAGCTATCACCTGATCATCGGCGACAAGCTGTATTCTTCCTGGTCGCTGCGCGGCGCCCTGGCCCTGGAGCTGGCTGGCGTCGGTTATGACGAGACACTGATCAAACTCAACCAGCCTGATACCCGCAAGCGCATTCTCGAATTCTCGGCCACCGGCAAGGTGCCGTTGCTCAAGACCGAGCACGGCGTGATCGCCGACTCCCTGGCCATCGCCGAATACCTCAACGAACAGCACCCCGAGGCGCAGCTCTGGCCGGTTGATGTCGCTGCGCGTGCCCAGGCGCGCTCGGCGTGTGCGCAGATGCACAGTGGTTTCTTCGCCTTGCGCGGTGCGATGCCGTTCGATCTGTCGCGCGATCAGGCGTTGGATTGCGTGCCGCTCGAAGTGCAGGTCGATATCGACCGCATCGTCGCCTTGTGGGGCGAGTGCCGCCTGATGGCCAAGGACGGCGGCCCGTTCCTGTTCGGACGGCCTACGCTGGCCGATGCTTTCTTCGCCCCGGTGGCGGTGCGTTTGCGAACCTACCGTGTGCAAGTGCCCGCGCAGGCTGCGGCGTACATCGAAACGATCTACAACTGGCAGGCCTTCCAGGCCTGGCAGAAGGCGGGCTTGATGGAGTGTAACGGGTGAAACGGATCCATGTAGTTGCAGCCGTCATTCGCGGCGTCGACGGGCGCATCCTCATCGCGCGCCGCGCCGATACTCAGCACCAGGGCGGTCTGTGGGAATGTCCCGGCGGCAAGGTGGAACAGGGCGAGGGCGTCGAGGCCGCACTGGCCCGTGAGCTCCACGAGGAGCTGGGTATCGTCGTCAGCGCCTCTCGGCCGCTGATCAAGGTCAGCCATGACTACTCGGACAAGCAGGTGCTGCTGGACGTGCGCGAGGTGTCGGCTTTCACCGGCGAGCCCCATGGCGCCGAGGGCCAGCCATTGGCGTGGGTTGCTCCGCGAGACCTGGACCAGTATGCATTTCCCGAGGCCAATAAACCGATCGTGGCGGCCACGCGCCTGCCG